>JAFCZI010000207.1 GCA_019314425.1 Deltaproteobacteria bacterium
TCAGGCCCTCATGCGGTCCCTGGGGCTGGTCTATATTGAGCATCAGGCCCGTATCTGACACAGCGCCACTGTTGCGGCTCTGGCAGAGTCGTTCGGACGCGGCGCCATGACCAATCACTGGATCGACATTCGAAACAGCGACTGCATTCTGGTGATGGGTTCCAACCCGGCGGAGAACCATCCCATCTCCTTCAAATGGATCACAGCGGCCATGAAAAACGGCGCCGATTTGATCAGCGTGGACCCCAGGTTCACCCGTACCTCCGCCAAGGCCAGCTTTTACACGGCCCTTCGGTCGGGAACGGATATTGCCTTTCTGGGAGGCATGATCAAATACATTCTTGAGAAAAACAAGTACTTTGAAGAGTATGTGACGGATTATACCAACGCATCTTTTATTGTGGCCGACACCTATGGCTTCAAGGATGGTCTGTTTTCAGGGTTTGACGCCAAGGCCCGAAAGTATGACCGGAAAATGTGGGGATTTGTAAAAGATGAAAAGGGCAACCCCAAAAAGGATCCGACCCTTCAAGATCCCCGGTGTGTGCTGCAGTTGTTGAAGCAGCACTACCGTCGCTATGATCCCAAAACCGTATCGAGCATCACCGGCACCCCCGAGGACGAACTGCTCCAAGTGTACGCGCTATTCTCCGCCACGGGGCAGAGAGGAAAGGCTGGCACCGTCATGTATGCCATGGGATGGACCCAGCATACGGTGGGCACCCAGAACATTCGGGCCATGTGCATCATTCAGCTGCTGCTGGGAAATATGGGGATTGCAGGCGGCGGCGTCAATGCGCTGCGGGGCGAATCCAATGTGCAGGGATCCACGGATCACGGCATTTTGTTTGATATCTGGCCGGGGTATCTGAAAACCCCCAGGGCCGACCTGCAAACCCTGGCCGATTACAACCAAAAAAATACGCCGACCACCCACGACCCCCTGAGCGCCAACTGGTGGGGGAACTATTCCAAGTACTCGGTGAGTCTGCTCAAGAGTTACTTCGGCCGTAAGGGCACCCGGGAAAACGGGTTCGGATACAGCTGGATGCCCAGGCTGGATGAAGGCAAAGCCTATTCATGGCTGGATCTTTTTGATGCCATGTACCGGGGAGATTTCACGGGCTTTTTCGCCTGGGGACAGAATCCGGCAGCATCCGGGGCTGACGCCCGGAAAAACCGTGATGGGCTGGCGAAACTGGACTGGATGGTCAATGTGAATATCTTTGACAACGAAACCGGGTCCTTCTGGAAGGGGCCCGGCATGACCCCTGAAAAGATCAAAACCGAGGTCTTTTTCCTTCCCTGCGCTGTTTCCGTTGAAAAAGAAGGGTCCATCACCAACAGCGGCCGGTGGATGCAATGGCGCTACAAAGCGGCCAATCCGCCGGGACAGGCATGGCCCGACGGTCAGATTCTGATGAAGTTGGGTGACAAACTAAAGGAATTGTACCAGAAACACGGTATCTTTCCGGAACCCATACTGAACCTCAAATGGGATTATACCACCCATGGGGAATTTGATTCCCGCAAAATGGCCAAAGAGATCAACGGCTACTTCCTGAAGGATATGACCCTCAAGGGAAAGCACTTCAAGCGGGGGGAACAGGTTCCCGGTTTTGCCTATCTTCAGGATGACGGTTCCACCAGCAGCGGCAACTGGCTCTACTGCAATTCCTACACCGAGAAGGGCAACATGGCGGCCCGGCGTACAAAGGAGAAGCGCGGCATCGGGCTTAACCCCCAATGGGCCTGGTGCTGGCCCATGAACCGCCGGATACTCTACAACCGGGCTTCCGTGGATACTTACGGAAAACCCTGGGACCCGAAACACCCGGTCATTTCCTGGAATCCCAAAGACAAAGGGGGAAAGGACCATTGGGAAGGCGATGTACCTGACGGCGGATGGCCCCCCATGCGCCATCCCGACGGCACACCCAACCCCGGCTCCCGATATCCCTTTATCATGAATCCCGAGGGACATGCCCGGATTTTTGGCCCCGGAAGGGCGGACGGACCCTTCCCCGAACACTACGAAGCCATCGAGTGCCCCGTGGGGGAAAACCCTTTCTCCGCCCAGTTGACCAATCCGCTGGCTGTGACGTATCATACCCCAATGGACATCTACAGCAGCTCTGATCCCAAATACCCCATTGTGGGCACCACCTTCAGGGTCTGCGAGCACTGGCAGACCGGGGTCATGAGCCGCTGGCATCCCTGGTTGCTGGAGGCCGAACCGCAGCTATTCGTGGAGATGAGCAAGGAACTGGCCAGCATGAAAGGGATCAAAAACGGGGAAAAGGTGATGGTTGAATCAGCCCGCGGCAAGCTGGAAGCCGTGGCTGTGGTCACCCTTCGGCTGAGCCCATTCAAGATCTGCGGTCGCATCGTTCACCAGGTGGGCCTTCCTTGGCATTACGGGTGGGTCCATCCCAAAGACGGCGGCGATTCAGCGAACATTCTGACCCCGTCTGCAGGGGACCCCAATACCCGGATTCCGGAAACCAAAGCGTTTATGGTCAACGTAAAAAAGGCATAAGGGAAGTGATCTGATGAGCAGTGGAAAAGCATTTTTGATTGATACAATCCTTTGTACGGCCTGCCGAGGTTGTCAGATTGCCTGCAAGCAATGGAATCAACTGCCGGCCACGAAAACAACCAACTGGGGGAACATGCAAAACCCCAAGCATCTCTCCTATGATACCTACAAGCTGGTGCGATTTCAGGAACACAACGGACCGGAAAACAAGCCCGTATGGTATTTTTTTCCGGATCAATGCCGGCATTGCCTGGAACCGTTCTGCAAAGACGCAGTGGATGGTGAAGTATCGGGCGGTATTCTGATCGACCGCCAGACCGGCGCCGTTCTTTTTACAAACAAACTAAAGGGGATAAATCCGGACGACGTGCTGAACGCCTGCCCGTTTGATATTCCAAAAGCCCAGGAAAAAACCGGCTTCCTGGCCAAATGCACCATGTGCGTGGATCGGGTCCATAACGGCCTTCTGCCGGCCTGCGTGAAAACCTGCCCCACCGGGGCCATGAATTTCGGGGACCGGGACAAAATGGTGAAGATGGGCAAGAGGCGTTTGGCCGAAGCCAAAACCCGTTTTCCCAGAGCCACGCTTACGGGATTGGAAGACTTGAGGGTTTTCTACCTGCTGGCGGATGTGCCGGAGAAGTATTACCCCTACGCCGAAGCGGATTTGCCACCTGCTGGGATGGACCGGAAAACGGCCCTTCGAAAGATCGGGCGATCTCTCAGGGAACTGGCCGGGGAATTGGATCTTTACAGTTGATGGCGCCGTAAAAAGTCCCATCTACTGCGTTGCAGTGATTTTTCAGAATCTCAACATACTACGTGTATGCCTACGATCCTGAAAAACCACTACGCCTTGTATATGGAACCTTTTACAACGCCATCTGTAGATCGATTCGTGACTTTTTACGAGGTCATCATAGTTAAAAAGATGAAAGAAAATGGGAATATGAATCCTGAACCCGCAAGCGGTTTCCGGAAGATTTCATTTGACAAAATTAAAAAACGATGGTTCACTTAAACCGCCAGCGTGGCAATAGCATCATTTGTGGCCGATTCCCGCGCTAACCAGTCCATTGGAATACGTTTTTCTGAACTGAAGAAACACTACTAACCCTCATGCCCGTTCGGGGCCAAACGAAAGATCACGTTGGGGGATTTGCCCCCGGGTTCTCTATGCTTCCCAACTTCCAGTTTCTGGAAACAACCTGTCGATCTCAGATATCAGATCATTTTCAAATGAAACCGGACATCTTGGAAATTTTGTCATGGGTGCTCATTTGCAGATGCTCATGTATAAAGCTTTTTGAGAAAGGAGGGTACCATGAAAAAGGAATTGATGAACTACGAAGCGATCTTGAAGGTGACAGGGGACATCGCTCAGACCAGGGATCCCGAAGAGGTGGCCCTGTTAACGGTGGAAAGCGTAAAGAGAGCATTAGATGCGAAGGGATGCGCACTGCTCCTTTTCAACCGCAAAACTGATGAATTGGAAATTGCGGCTTCTTTCGGGTTGAGTGAGGAATACCTGAACAAAGGTCCCCTCAGCTCGCTGCGGTCCATTGCCGGGTCTTTAAAGGACGGTCCTGTGGCCATCACCGACGTTACAGACGACCCGCGCATTCAGTATCCGGAAGAGGCCCGGAAAGAAGGGATTTCTTCGATCCTTTCGGTGCCCATTGTCGTGGGGAAAAAATCCATCGGCGCGTTGCGCGTCTATTCAGCCGACCCTTGGGAAGCCACCTTGGAGGATGTGAACCTGGTCCAGGCTCTGGCACAGATCTCCGGAATGGGTCTGGAGCTGGCTCGAGTTTACAAGGGCCTCAAGAGCAGCATTGAAATCTTGAAATCCAAACGGGATCCAAAGACCTTGAAATCCAAAAAATGGACCCCCTACGAGAGTATTCCCAAAAGTGTTGCAAAATCCTGACCTGCGTGCAAAACCGTGGCTCCAGGGACGCTGTTTCCATTTTGGCTTTTTGGGGCCGCCGTTTGCACATCAAATTTTTCGATCCGTCCGCTTTACCCGGAACTTCAAAACGGCACCATCAATTTTGTTCGGATGGCATATTGAGATCTTACGACAAAACTTAGCGCGCTACGGGCGAACTTAATCTCACCGCAAAGGTGCGAAGAACACGAAGATTTAAGAACAAAAGGATCTTTTCTCTGCGCCTTTTCGGTAAACGATGTTGCTTCAAAAAAATGGAAATTCCTATACTTCAGACCTCGTTACATCAAAAATTATCCATGTCCAAAATACCCTGGGAATACAGTTGTTTCAGGCAAAAAAACACGCTCTCAGATAAAAATTGGAC
>JAFCZI010000208.1 GCA_019314425.1 Deltaproteobacteria bacterium
TCCGTTTTTGAAAAACATCGCACCCGATCTCGGATGGGGATATATTCCCCTTGCCGTGTTCATCATTGTGGGCACTTCCAACGCGGTCAATCTGACCGACGGCCTGGATGGACTGGCCATCAGCCCGTTGATTGTGGCTTTTGCCTGTTATCTGGTTTTCGCTTATCTGGCCGGAAATGTGAAAATTGCATCTTATCTTCAGATTCCCTATCTCCCGGGGGCCGGTGAAATTGCCATCCTCTGTGGTGCAGCGGTGGGGGCGGGCCTGGGCTTTCTCTGGTACAATGCCTACCCTGCTGAAATATTCATGGGGGATGTGGGCTCATTGCCGCTTGGCGCTTTATTGGGAACCGTTGCCGTCATCACAAAACAGGAACTCGTCCTGATTCTGGTGGGGGGGCTGTTCGTGTTTGAGGCACTCAGCGTTATTTTTCAAGTGGCCTATTTTAAACTGACGGGAGGCCGGCGGATTTTTCGAATGGCCCCCATCCATCATCATTTTGAACTAAAAGGATGGCCCGAACCCAAAGTCATTGTACGGTTCTGGATCATTTCCATTGTGCTGGCACTTTTGTCTATCGGGACTCTCAAGTTAAGGTAACTCAATTGGATAACGCTCAAAACCCAAAATCTCAGCTGAACATTCCCTCTTCCAGATTTCTGGTGGTGGGTCTTGGCACATCGGGGTACTGGGCCGCCAGATGGCTGGCGGAGGCGGGTGCAAAGGTTACCTTGAGCGATATGAAAGAAAGATCCCAACTGGACCCCGAATGCTTAAAAGAACTTCAAACGCTGGGGGTGACCCTGGAAACCGGCGGTCACCATGAAGAGACCTTCCTTGGCGCCGATGCCATTGTTCTAAGCCCCGGTGTCCCCCTGGACACGCCGTTTATCCGTGCGGCACTGCAAAAGAAAATTCCCCTTATGGGAGAAATGGAGCTGGCAGCACGGCATGTTGACGCCCCCATGATTGCGGTTACCGGAACAAACGGCAAAACCACTGTGACCTCATTTATGGGCCGGATGCTTGAAAATGCAGGGTATGATGTTTTTGTCGGCGGCAATATCGGCACCCCTTTGACCGCGTACCTGGCCGGGGGAAAGAAAGCGGACTATCTGGTGGTGGAAGTCAGTAGTTTTCAATTGGATACCATGCAACAGTTCAACCCCAAAATTTCAATGATTCTGAACATATCACCGGACCATCTGGACCGATATGCAGATTACCAGGCCTACATTAAATCCAAATTGAGAATCTTTGAAAATCAGGGACCCGGACAAACGGTCATCCTCAATGCCGATGATCCGGTGCTTTCGAGTGTTACCCCCCCCAACGGCACAACCGTTTTCCGCTACGGGTTAAAGAAAAATGAAGGCATAAGCGCTTTCATTGAAAAAGGAGAAATTGTTTCAGCCGTAAATGGGAAAAACCGTTTCAACCTAAGCGCCTTTTCATTGGCGGGGTCTCACAATCTGGAAAATCTTCTGGCGGTTATTCTGGCGGGCCGGACCCTTGACCTGGCACCTGAATCCATTCAAAAAACCATGGATGAATTCAAAGGACTTCCCAACAGACTGGCGTATACGAACCAGGTAAGCGGCATTCGATTTTATAACGATTCAAAGGCGACCAATGTGGATGCGGCCGTCAGGGCCGTAAAGAGTTTTGACAAGCCCTTGATTCTCATCGCGGGAGGGAGGCACAAGGGTTCCGATTACCAGCCTCTGGTTCAATCATGCCGGGGTAATGTAAAGGGCGCTGTCTTCATGGGAGAGGCGGCAAGCCTGCTGGCCGATGCTTTTACCGGTGAAATTCCTTTCTCTTTGGCCGTGGGCATGAAGGACGCGGTTTCCAGGGCCTATGGCCTGGCCGAAAGCGGGGATATCGTACTGCTGGCGCCCGCCTGCTCAAGCTTTGATATGTTTAAAGATTACGATCACCGTGGCAGGGCTTTCGAAGCCGCTGTCGAGGACCTTTTAAATGGCCGCTAAAGCAAAGGCATTCGAAGGATACAACCTCATGATCCTCATTCCGGTGATTCTTTTGATCGGTCTGGGGCTACTCATGGTTTACAGCGCCAGCAGCAACCTTGCTGAACACCGTTTCGGGGACAACCATTTCTATCTGAAACGGCAGATTCTATTCTGCTTCATTGGGATTGCGGCCATGCTGACCACCCGATATATCCCCTGCACCTTTTATAAAAAAATAGTGTACCCCTTATTGCTGACCGGTGCCCTCCTTCTGGTACTCCTTTTTGTCCCCGGTCTGGGGCACAAGGTGGGTGGCGCTTACCGCTGGCTGAATCTGGGCGGGTTCTCCTTCCAGCCATCTGAAATGGTGAAGCTTTCTCTGGCGGTCTATCTGGCCTATTCCATGAGCAAAAAAGGACCGGATATCGAATCGTTTACCAAGGGTTTTCTGCCCCACATATTGGTGGTCGGTACATTCATGGTGCTCATCTATCTGCAGCCGGATCTTGGAACAGCGGTCATTATCGGTGTCTGGGCGTTGGTATTACTGTTTGTGGGGGGCGTCAGGATACTGCAACTGTTATCCCTTTTTCTGCTTGCGGCGCCATTTTTCGTATACCTGGTCTGGAATGCCGAATACAGGGTCAACAGGTGGCTGGCCTTCCTGAATCCCTGGGACGACCCAAAGGGGATCGGTTTTCAAATCATACACTCTTTTCTGGCATTTGGATCGGGGGGTATTTTTGGCGCGGGCCTGGGCAACAGCAAACAGAAACTTTTTTATCTGCCGGAATCCCATACTGATTTTGCCCTTTCCATCGTGGGTGAAGAACTGGGCTTTGTCGGCGTAACCGCCACGATTGTGTTGTTCGGGGTTTTGATTATGGGCGGCATCCGAATTGCCCTCAACAGCAAAGATCTTTACAGCAGCTATCTGGCCCTTGGTTTGACCTGTTTTCTGGGTCTCCAGGTGATTGTTAATATGGCCGTGGTCCTGGGATTGTTGCCCACAAAAGGGCTCACGCTTCCATTCATCAGCTATGGCGGTTCATCCCTGGTGATGACCCTGGTGGGCATCGGGGTTCTGCTGAACATTTCTTCCAGGAACTGACGGACGACAGAGGGCGGATGACAGAGGATAGAGGACAGAAGATGCGATGCATCATCGCCGGGGGCGGGACCGGTGGGCACCTGTTTCCCGGGATTGCCATTGCCAGGGAATTGGAAAAAAGATGCGCGAACACGGCGGTTCTTTTTGTGGTGGGTCGCAGAAGGATGGAGTCGGAAATCCTTCAGCGCTACGGCTTTCAGGTGGCGTTTATCGATGTTGAAGGCATGAAAGGTCGCGGATGGAAAAAGGGGCTCGCCGTTTTGAGCATGCTCCCGGGGAGTCTGTTTCAGTCTATGCGGATTATCAGAGATTTCAAACCGTCATTTGTGATGGGGGTGGGTGGCTATTCCGCAGGCCCGTTCTGTTTGGCTGCCAGGCTACTGGGTGTTCCCACGGCCATTCATGAACAGAATTCATACCCTGGGTTAACCAACCGTTTGCTGGCCCGGGTGGTGGATCGTATTTTCGTCTCTTTTGCGGAAAGTGCGCCATATTTCAAGAAAAGTATCCTCACGGGGAATCCGGTACGGCGTGAATTGCTTTCGCCCCCACAGGATGCATTGCCCTCTGATGACATATTCACAGTGCTGGTGGTGGGGGGCAGTCAGGGCGCTCGCGCCATCAACGAAGCATTTGTAAAGGCGTATGGTATTTTGAAAAAATCGGGAAAAAAAATTGCCTTTATTCACCAGACCGGCAACTACGATCACCAGCGGGTACTCGAAGGCTACCGGGCCGAGGGGTTTGAGCCCCGGGAATTTGAAGCGAATGTGGTTCCCTTTATCAAAGATATGGGTTCAGCTTATCACCGGGCGGACGTGGTGGTCGGCCGAGCCGGGGCCACAACCCTGTTTGAACTGGCGGCCCTGGGAAAGCCGTCGATCCTCATCCCCTATCCCCATGCGACCAATGGGCACCAGGAAACCAATGCCCGGTCTCTGGCCCGTTCGGGCGGGGCGGAGATGGTGCTTCAAAAGGATCTGACCCCTGACGGGATGGCGAATACCCTTTCAACATACATGGACCATCCGCAGCAGTTAAAAAAGATGGGTAAAGCCGCCCGAACTTTCAGCCGGCCGGATGCCGACCGAATCATTGTGGATCAAATTTTAGAGCTGACGGGCCAGGTGGAAACATGAAACAGTTCGGCAAAGCAAAACATATTCATTTTGTGGGCATCGGGGGGATTGGCATGAGCGGTCTGGCCGAACTGCTGATCAACCTGGGATACACGGTCAGTGGCTCTGATTTAAAGGATTCCGCCGCTACCCGAAGGCTCTTGAAAATGGGATGTCGGGTCTTCAAGGGTCATGACCGCGATAACATTCAGGAAGCCGATGTGGTGGTCTACTCCTCAGCCGTCGGCCTTCAAAACCCGGAACTCCTGGAAGCCAAAGACCGGTATGTCCCGGTCATTCCCAGGGCTGAAATGCTGTCGGAGCTCATGCGGCTCAAGTATGGCGTGGCCATCGCGGGCGCCCATGGCAAAACCACCACCACATCAATGGTCGCCTCCATTTTGACGCACGGGGGGCTTGATCCCACCGTGGTAATCGGCGGGCGCCTTGATATCTGGGGGGGCTCCAATGCCAAACTGGGACAGGGGGATATCCTGGTGGCTGAAGCGGACGAAAGCGATGGCTCTTTTCTTGCTTTGTCCCCCACCATTGCGGTGGTGACCAACATCGATCACGAACACATGGACCATTATGGCAGCATGGCGGCCATTCGCCGAACTTTTCTGGACTTCATCAATAAGATCCCCTTTTCCTCTGCCAGGATAACGATGAAATTCAAGGCATTATCCCGCAGATCAAAAAGAGATACATCACTTACGGTATGAGCACCCAGGCCGAGGTCCGGGGTAAAGATCTGAAAAACGAAAAGTGGGGAACCAGTCTTGAGGTCATTTACCACAATCATTCCATGGGACGTATTTCCGTGGGAATGCCCGGCGAACACAACGCGTTAAACGCCTTGGCCGCAACCGCTGTGGCACTTGAGCTCGATCTTGAAATGGGGGTTATTCGGGAGGGGCTCACCGCGCTTGGCGGCCTGGCCAGACGTCTCCAGATCAAGGGAGAAAGAAACGGGGTTCTGTTTATGGATGATTATGGACATCATCCAACCGAAATTATCGCAACCCTTAAAGCGGTGAAAGCCTGCCGACCGGAAAAACGGCTGGTCGTTGTGTTCCAGCCGCACCGATACACCCGCACCCAGGCGTTGATGGATCGCTTTGTAATCGCCTTCAATGATGCGGATG
>JAFCZI010000209.1 GCA_019314425.1 Deltaproteobacteria bacterium
AATATATTACGGCGGTGCAGACTGGCTTGGATAGAAATTATCAGCCCATGGAAACTCTATTTTCGGAGATCATTGCGAAGTCGATTTCTGCTTCGGCGAGGGAACAATAAGAATGCTGTTGACAATCTCAGCGACTGTATCGACGATAGGCCAAACGCTATCAGCAATTTCGATTGCCGTAGAGCTTGAAACATTAGCAATCAGAGAGTTGCGGTATTTTTCCGGGTCCTGTAAATAGCGGTTAGTTTCGATTAATGACTTTTTGCTCATATTAAGCTCCTTCTTACAGATTAGATGATTGTATAAGCTATTTAAAAAAATATAAAGGCTTTTTTATAAGTCAATTGGCTGGATGGGGATCGGGAGATCTTGGGGACGGCCATCAGTAAGTAACTAACTCGTTTAACATGCAGGAATTACATCAGATAAACCCGTTCTTAATAAAGCTGGGTTGATCTTCCTTGACCTTGACGAAAAATCCTAGTTTTCGTTCAGGCACTAAAGAAAACAAATGAGGAGAATATCATGATTCACGCAAAACTCTGGTTTCGGTGTGCTGCCATGCACGATCCGGTGACCCCCACCATTTTGAAACCCGCTATCATCAGTTGGGAAGCCAAACACCGAACGGTGGCTTTGACCATCGAGCGGGCCTTCAACGGTGATGAACTCATCATGCGGATGAAGGGATGGGTTACGGTCGATGTGAAAAAGGCCATTGAGGCCGTCAAAAAAAGGGGGTGGCTGAAAGTGCTTGATGACCGCGAACTGGTGGCGGAATTTGAATCGGAAGAAGATTTCGAGTTATTGAACGGTGAGCTTGCCGAAACGTTCGGGGACCAGCTGGACATGGAGCGGATATGACCGCAAGGGATTCCGATTCTGTCGAAATTCCCATAGACGGGGTTCTGGACCTTCACACCTTCGCCCCCCGGGATGTGGGTTCAGTGGTGGACGAATACCTGTGGGCCTGCATGCAAAAGGGAATTCTTGACGTCAGGATCATCCACGGAAAAGGGAAAGGGGTCCTCCGCCGCACGGTGCATGCGCGCCTCGAAAAGCACCCGGATGTCGTCCGATATCAGTTGGATGACGGTTCTTCCGGATGGGGCGCCACCCTTGTTCGGCTCAAAAGGGTTCGACTCAAAAAGGATTCATGAAGTCCTCACGGGACTTTCTCTGAGGGCTTTGAACATGCGGTCTCTGTCCAGCGGTTGAACCTCGCGGACAATCCAATCCCTGAAATCCTCTCCCTGGGGCGTCGACTGTTTATAGCTCATCAGATCCAACTGAATGTCGAGGGCCGCTGATACACGGGCCGCCAGAACGGGCCATATTTCGCCGATATCACCCACGATGGGAAGGCTCCCGGGAATCCGGGCAAACCCGGACATTTCCATCCGGAAGGGAAGCCCCATAGATTTTGTTTTGGGCAGCCCCCGGTCAACGGCCCCGGAGACCTGGCCGTCTTTTCGCTCATGCAGCCATGCTTTTTCAAGGGCTGGATCCAGGTCGATCCGCAGGATTTTCTTTTTCGCCAGAGAATAGGTCCGGTCCCCTTCCCAGTGGGCCCAGATGCCGTGGCCCGTGTAGCGTTCAAAGGGACCGTCGTGAATTTCCTGGCTCAGGGCCACGGCGGATTCAATGATCACATCAGCGCTCTCCATGAGATCCGCGATCCTGCGGCAGCGCTGTGAGATGGAAATGGAATCCCCCACGGCCAGGCCCACTTCTCCTCCCCCCACCAGTTGAGGGACGGTCACCAGGACGGGCACATTTTTCTGTGCACCGGCGCCGATCATGGTGTAGGGGTCCGCCCCCAGGCCGGCTACCTGCTCAAAAGGGAGGCCGTACCGCCGGGCCAGCGCCAGCACATCCCGCGCCAGCCGCTCCGTGCGAAGTCCGGTGGGATACGCCATGTTTCCGGCCACCTTGGTAATCACATCCCCCCGGGCGCCGATCATCCTGCGGAAGAGATCCATATCCAGAGAAATTTCCTTTTCATAGGAATGCAACTGGTCCATCGCAAGAAGGCTGACCTCAAGACGTCCGTCAACGGGAAGCAAAATTTCATCGATTCCCAGGGCTTTTCCATCCACCCGTTTGACCTTCTCCAGGGCCCCCGCCATCTCGTGGCTGACCACGGCGGAACTGGTACTCACCCCGTCAATGAGGCCTTTGTGAATCAACTCCGCAATCAGGGTGGTGACCCCTTCATGGATGTTGGGGCCGCTGCCCACCACGGCAACAATGCGGCCGTTGTTCTTTTTGGTTTCCACCATGATGTCGATGGCCTGGTCCACCCGCGCCCTGGTTTCTTCAGGAAGAGACTGATAAAGGGTATCGATGGCGGCGTGGTCAATGGGTATGGGAATTATTTTGCGGTTCGTTTCAATCAATGGGAATACCTCTTTGGAAGGTTCGTTTAGAAAAAAGAATTCTGATAACGTCGGCATGCCTGTGGGCGGCAGCCTGCGTTTGAAACGCTGTTTCCCTGGCACGGTGGCCCAGGGTATTGGCCTTTTCGGGATGATCGAGCAAATCGAGAAATGCTGTCGCCAGTTCCTGAGGGTTCGAAACCCGCATGCTGCCACCGGCAGACGCCAGCATCTCTTTTGCGTCCAGGAAATCCTCCATATGGGGTCCGTAAAGGATGGGTTTGCCCCATACGGCCGGTTCCAGGGGGTTCTGCCCTCCCAGGGGAACCAGGCTGGCGCCGCAGAACACAACGGTTGCAACGCTGTAGATGTTGAACAGTTCGCCAAAGGTATCGATTACGAGAATTTGTGCTGTTCGTTCCACATTCCCCCGGCCGATTTCCGTTCTCAGCTGGTACTTAAGCCCCCGGTTGCGAATTAGGGCGCAAATGTCAGGGGCCCGTTTAATATGCCGGGGCGCCAGAATTAAGAAGATATCCGGATATTTTGCGCGAGTTGCTTCGTAGGCGTCAAGCAGCATGGCCTCTTCACCCCCGCGTGTGCTGCCGGCGACAATCACCCGGTCCGATGGGGCCAGGTTTAAGATTCGCCGCATCTCCTGTTCCACGGCAGGGTCCGGGGATATGATGGTATGATCGTACTTGGCATTTCCGTTGACCCGGATTTTTCCGGAGGGCGCCCCCATGGTGTGAATACGGTCCGCGTCTGTTTTGGAAATCATGCTGAAGGCGTCAAAGTTTTTGAGAACCGACCGGAAAAAAGGCCGGAATTTCAGGTAACCGTTAAGTGATCTCGGGGAAATGCGACCATTGAGCAAGGCCAGCTTGATGCCCAGTCTGCGGGCGGTGAAGATCCAGACCGGCCATAATTCGGTCTCCAGAAAAACCATCACATCCGGTCGGACGGAGGAGAGGGCTTGGAGGGCGCACCCCGGCAGATCCAGCGGCGCATAAACAACCGGGATCTCTTTTTCAAAAATCTCAAGCGCCAGGTTTCGGCCATGCGCCGTCACGGTTGAAACAACGATGGCGCAGCCGGGCAGTTTCGCCTGCAACGATTTGATAATCGCCGCAGCGACCCGGATCTCCCCCAGGGACGCCCCATGAATCCAGATCCTGGGACTGCCCGAAAGTGATTTAACAGCTTTCGCGGGCAGAAACCCCAGACGTTCCTGAAAATGTTTTAGAAAGCCCACAGCTCTATTGAACCTAGTCAAAGGTTTTTTCAACAGCCCTTTTCCAGTTCCGGTAGCCAGCCTGTCTTTCCTTCTCAGCAAGGGTTGGTTGCCAGGAACGATCTTCAGACCAGTTTTGCCGCAATTCTTCCTGTGACGACCAAAACCCCACAGCCAGCCCGGCGGCATAGGCGGCCCCCAGGGCGGTGGTTTCAGCGATCCGGGGCCGAATCACGGGGACATTCAATATATCGGCCTGGATTTGCATCAATAACTCGTTTTCCACTATGCCCCCGTCCACCTTGAGGCTGGGCAGCGGGTGACCGGAGTCCATTGGGTTGTGTTCCACCCAGCCGGGCTGGGGGAATATTTGTTTGTGTTCCTTCTGGTCCAGTCCCGCGATTTGGCCCCCATGGTCAAAAACAATAAACCGGGTACTGGTTGTCCCCTGATCCAGTGCCCCGATGAATTTGCCCATTTTGCACTCTCCCCCATTTGTGAAATATTCGATTGCACGATATTTACCACGAACAGTTTAAAACATCCAGAATCATTTCCCAATCCAAAACTTGATAGAACTCGTTCCCATAAAGTCAAAATCAGCATTTTTTGATGACGTGAGAGCTCTGATATGCTAACTTCCGTCCAAAATGTCTTTCCAACTTAAACCTGCGGCTTGCTGCATTTGGAGATGAAACCCATCGATTCGAAACGCAACAATCCTCTAAATTTCAACAGCATCCCATTGGAACTTCGACTCCTCCTATCCTGCCTTCGCGCCTTTGCCGGTCGGGATGAAGAACACCAGATCAACGCATTGAGAGGGGAAAAGGAATTTGTTTGCGACATAGATGAGAAGGCTGAAAACCTAACGCTTAGGCGCGTTTATATATGGAATGTTTCCAGTAACCGCCGGACCTGCGCTCTATCGAATGTTTCAGTGGACAGAATGGACACCGAGCAATGTGCAATGGCGATCCTCAACCGTTGGGGGGCCTCCGAAAACACCTTCAAGCATATGGGAGACAAACATCCCCTTAACTATCAACCGGGATATTCGTTTACTGAAAGTGAGAATCAGGAAATCGCCAATCCTGAAGTTAAAGAGATCAAGAAAAAAACTTCCGGAATTAAGGCAAAGCTTGTAGCCCTGTATAAAAAGTTGTCAAAAAGCAAAGAAGTGGTCAATAAGGATGGCAGCACTCGAAAAAATA
>JAFCZI010000210.1 GCA_019314425.1 Deltaproteobacteria bacterium
TGCCTGGCAGAATGCGGATAAGGACTTCTGGGAGAAATTCAAGGCCGGTATTAAAGAGAGAAAAGGATAAATCGGCTCGGAGAATAATGACTCATTTATATCCAGTCCCTAACTTCCGGATCACGTTATCCTTGATCCAGTGGTTGTCCCACCACTCTATGGGATTGACAAAGAGACCGCTGACCATCATGCCGAAGTGGAGGTGATCCCCGCCTGCCAATCCGGTAAGTCCTGTTGATGCAATGACATCTCCTTTGGCGACGTCCTGGCCCCGTTTCACATTGATGTTGCTGAGATGGGAATATGTGGAGGCCAGGCCCTGTCCGTGATCAATGACCACAGTTAACCCGTATATCCCCAGGCGATCGGCAAAAATGACACGGCCGTTGTTGACGGCGCCAACCTTTGAGCTGGCCAGGGAGGCCAGGTCAACACCCATGTGGATTTGTTCATCAATTATCTTGCCTTTGTAGTAATAAAGGCGTCTGTCGCCGAATCTTGCCATGGTGGCGGAATTCTTGAGCCTGAGCCATGGGCCTTCCCATAATCGTTTGGGGCTGGTGTCGGTTCTCAGGCCGAAAAAAACTTCATTGTTTTCTTTCCTGACGCGTTGGTTGATTTCAAGAAATTTAACCACATTCTCAAGGGTTGGATCTTTCAGCTCGGGGGCGAAGTAGGGGAGAACTTCATCGAGAAACCGGTCCGAAATGTTGATCTTTCGTGTGCGGAATTTTTTATTGCGGATATGAATGCTGCGGTTCAGGTTGGCTTTTGAAATATTTCCGGCCTTGTCTTCGGCCCACAGGAAGAGCTTGACACCTTTTGTTGTGTCGACGGGAATTCCAAAATAGCAGACATGCATCCCCTGCTCCGGGCTTTTGGCAGACGGGTATCCGGGGGAAAACCGCTTTCCCACATAAAGCCCGCTTTTGACGGCATCGGAGGTGGTTTGATAGACGATCAAACCGGTGCCGCCTTTATTCACGTAATTGAGTGGACTCACCAGCCTGAGAGCGGGGGGGATGGTGTCAACCGTCATTTTGTGTTCGGCGATGGTCAGATTGCCGTCACCGCCGCTGCTCCTCGAATAATCCCAGGCGTATACCTCAATATCGGCCCTGCCCTGATTGAATTCTGAAGGATTAATGGTCAGAACAGTCTCAAACCGGTGGACGCCTTCGGCATTGAGCAACCCTTCAAAGGAAAACCGTTTTTCCAGAAGGGTAATATGGCGGGTGCCCTGTTTCAGAGTGACCTTGATGGTCCTGATACCCCTTTCCGCATCGGTTACGATGAGAGGGACTTCCGCAGTTTTGGTTAGGAAAACGGGTATGGGACCCAGTTGAATCTTGGGCTTTTCTCCCTCAAAAATGGCCACAAGAAACCACCCGATAAAGCCAAAAACCAAAACGGTGGCGCAGACTGCCAGTATTAATGTTGTATTTCGCTTTTTATGCATAACAACCTAACGCGGGCTATGCCCACAACCCAAATGGCTTCACGCAAAGGCGCAAAGGTTTTCTTGGTTTTTTGCGATGGAAAACCAGGTGACAAGGGTCTAAGGCGGCAAAGCCGCAGTTTTAAGTTTTCCAGACAATGACCCAAGGCTGTCAATATCAGGGGAAATCGATTTTTCCAACCGTCAACAATGGTAATTTCGATTCTCGATCTAGATACCAATAAAAAATTCTTAAGGCAATGGTTTTTGTTAAATTAAGTTCAGAGCATAGGAATTTCCATTTTTCCGAGTCAGTATTGTTCACCGCAGAGGCGCAAAGAACGCAGAGAAAAGATTTTTTTGTTTTTAAGTCTTTACGTTCTTTGCGGTGAGATTAAGCCCGCGCGTTAGCACGCTAAGTTCAAAAAACAATGGCGTGGCGGCCGATTTCAGTGGCACGAATCGAAAAAAGGCATCAAACATTACAAACGGATTTTTTTACTGATTTCTATGACTTTGGCCATGATTTCATCCTGATCCAGTGCGCAGAGCACGCCTTCCTTCATTAGGACCACGCCATCGACGATCACGTCTTTTACATCACTGCCGTCGGCGGAATAGACCAATGCGGAAACAGGGTCGAACAGGGGGCAAAGATGCGGTGATTTCAAATTGACCACAATGATATCCGCCTTTTTCCCCCTTTCAAGACTTCCCGTCTCTTTCTCAAGCCCCAGGGCGGCCGCGCCACCGAGGGTCGCCATCTTGAGCATCTGGTAGGCTTTGGCCACATCCGATCTCCCGGTTGACACTTTTGCCAGTTTGGCCGCCGTATCCATCTCACCGAAAAGATCCAGGTTGTTGTTGGAAGCGCAGCCGTCGGTGCCCAGCCCGGTCTTTATCCCCATGGCGGTGATTCCTTCCAGGGGGGCGATTCCGGAGGCTAATTTCATGTTGCTTTCAGGGACGTGGATGATGCTGGCGTTTTTTTTACGAAAGCATTGAAGTTCCGTTTTATCCAGATGCACCCCATGGGCCGCGATCAGGTGGGAATCCAGCAGGCCCAGCTGATCAAGATATTGGGCCGGTCTTTTGCCGTGGGCCTTCAGTATTTCAGAAACCTCCATTGAAGTTTCCGAAAGATGGATTTGAAGGGGTGTTCCGTATTCTCGTGATATTTCCTGCGATCGGCGCAGGGTTTTTTCACAACAGGTTACAGCGCTGTGGCAGAACAGACCCGGCGTGATCCGGTCGGAGAAATGATGCCATTTTTCCAGGAAGTCCCGCCCAATGCGAATATTTTCTTTTGGGTCAGGAACGCCGGGGGCCGGAAAATCGATGATGCCCTGTGCCAGCAGCCCCCTGAGCCCCGACTCATGCACGGCACGGACGGTCTGATCCTGAAAAAAATAACCATCTGCCATGCAGGTGGTTCCCGAGGTGATCATTTCAACGCATCCCAGGAGGGCCCCCCAGTAAACCGTTTCCGGTGACAGAAAATTGGCTTCTGCCGGAAATATCCTTTCAAAAAGCCATTCCTTCAGCGGAAGGTCGTCTGCGAAACCGCGGAAAAGGGTCATGGCCGTGTGAGCATGGGCATTCACCAGACCGGGCATGATGATGGCATCTCGTGCGTCAACTGTTTCTATGGGAAAACCTTGCGGTATGGGTATTTCAGCGGATGGACCGATTTCGATGATACGGTCTTCTTTGATGAGGATGCGGGCATCCGTGATCGGTTGTTGACCCGGTGCCATGGTAACGGCTGTACCGCCCTGGATCATGAGGTCAACGGGGGTTTTCGAGGTTCGACTGGGGTTGAGCTCCGGATTGTTGGTTTTCATGGACGGCCCTTTTCGAAATGCCTTGACATCACGCAAATTTCGTGAAATTTTGACCGATTATTTTGTTTGTTTATTTGCATGAGCCAATTTCAAAATGTTCAATTTTGTTCGAGGTCAAGGAAAGCGAAAATTTTAACCGCAGGAATATATTGGATATTTCGAGGATTAACCCCTTTTATTAAGAACGGGTGAGCTTGACGCGGAGCTCGGGCAAAAGGGGGCGTTTTGAAACTGGCTCGCATGTCAAGGAGTAATCCATGTTAACCATAGCGCCATTTAAGGGCTTAACCTATAACTACCAAGAAAGAAAAGACCTTTCGTCACTTGTTGCCCCCCCCTATGATGTCATCAGTCAGGAAGAACAGCAGACATACTATCAGGCTGACCCGCACAATGTCATCCGATTAATTCTGGGCGAAAAGAGAACCGGTGATTCGGACTGGGATAACCGGTATACACGGGCCGCAGACACTTTTCAGCGATGGCTGTCCAACCGGCACCTGGTGAGGTCCCCCCACCCCTGTCTTTATCTGACGGCCATGACCTATGATCCGGGCAATGGTATGGCCATGCGGACCCGGTGGGGAATTATTTCGCTGGTGCGGATTGAAGATGAGGGGACAGGTGTGATTCTTCCCCACGAAAAAACTTTTTCCGCCCACAAGGAAGACCGATTGAAGCTTTACAGGGCTTGCGGCGCACAATTCAGCCAGATTTTCGGGCTCTATGATGACCGTGAAAATGTCGTTTTAAATGCCTGCCGTGCGTCTGCGGACCTGACCCCGCAGATGGACTTTCAGTTGTCGGACGGGACGCGACACCGTCTCTGGGTTCTGGAAGATCAGTCGCTGTTCAAACAGGTGGCGGATGCTATGCGGGCCAAGGCCATCTTTATCGCCGACGGGCATCACCGCTATGAAACGTCCCGCAATTACAGAAACATCCTACGCTCAAGGCATGGCCGAAAACCTGCCGACAAGTCCTATGAGTACGTGATGATGTATCTGTCCAATATGCGGGACGAAGGCCTTACTATCCTGCCTTCTCACAGGATGGTCAAACGGGTGCCCGGTTTTCAGACGGCATCTTTTTTTGAGAAGGTAGAAAAATATTTTGATATTAAAGCGTTTCCTGTTTCACCCGGCGAAATGGCCAGCGAGTATGAAACCTTCAAGGATGCCTTGTTGGAGGCTGGACAGGACCGGACCGCATTTTCCTTTTTTCACCATGGCAGCGACCGGGGGTTCTTGCTATCATTGAAAGATGCGGCCCGTAACGAAATGGGGGAAGCCCTTCACGCTTCTCTCAAAAAGCTCGATGTGGTTGTTTTGTCACGATTGGTTTTCCAGGAATGTCTGGGGGTTACCAACGAAGGGCTGGATGATGATGAGGTCTTTCATTATCAGAGCAATACCCCGCTGGCCCTTTCGAGTGTGGCATCGGGAGAATATCAGATGATGTTCATGTTGAATGCCACCAAAATCGAGCATGTGACCGAGGTGGCGGAAAACGGTCTTGTGATGCCGAGAAAATCCACCTA
>JAFCZI010000021.1 GCA_019314425.1 Deltaproteobacteria bacterium
CCCCCTCTTATTTCGGTCATGCTCGGGGAGGAGGTAAATCACGCCATGCATACTCACACTACCTTCCCAACTTAATTTCAAACAACACCCTGTTCTTCCCCTGATCCAGATTGGCGGAACTGATGGTCGTGGTTTTAAAAAGGGGCGATTTTTCAAGCCCCTGTTTTACCCGATCCACCGTGTTGTAGGTATCGGTTTCGCCTTTGATCCTGACGGAATGGGGGTCAATCACCAGGCGTGAGACCTTTAAATCTATTGGCTCGGGAAGGCGCTCGGAAATCTCCAGAAAAAGATCAAGCGCCCGGCTGTTCATCCCCGCCACCCGGGCCGGCGTCGAAACACGCTTCAACTCATTTATTTCTATCTGTGCCTGTTTAACGGGATCTACGATGCGGTTGATATGGGGAAATGTTTTTTTGAACAGAACCCGTGTCCGGCTGTCAAGGGCTGCCGCCCGCTGTTTCAAGAAATAGGTATCCACCCCCATGTCAACGGCCCAGAGGGCAGCGATCACCAATAGCCAGGCCGTAACTTTCCTGAAGATCTTTGAGCGATAAAATGACCGTTTTTGGACCTCAAACCCATCTTTCCTGAGGTTCGGTCCCAATCCCTTGGCGTTATAACGGCCCAATGCCAGCGAGAGGGCGCCGTCCATGAGCAACGGGTCCCATAACGGCTCTGCGTGTTCCCCCAGTCGAATCCGGTCGTCATTGCACAAATCCACTCGTTGGCCGGGAATACCCAGTATTTCGGCTACAAATTGCGATACCCCGGGCTGTGTGGCACCCGGGCCCGTCAAAAACGCTTTTTCGGGGGGCTCAAAGTCTTTTCGTCCGGCCCCAAAGGCGTGAAGGGTATGGCGCACAGTATTAAAAATCGCTGAGGTCTGATCTCCGCAATCCGCAATCCGCGATCCGCAATCGCCGCCGCTGCCCTGGACAAACGTGCGGATAAACACCACCCGGCCTTTCTGCCACAGCACCAGGGTTACCCGTTTTTCCCCCAGATCCAGCAAAACACCCTCGTCAGGTCTTCCCGGATTGTTAATCAGCCATAAGGCCATGGGGATACACCGGACACACAACGCTTCCGGATCAATGTCATGGGTCTTCAGCGTCTCCAGCAATCGGCCGACCATCCGTTTTTCGGCGAAAAAAGCCAACAGTTCCGGTGTATCGGACCGATTGGTGGCAAAAAAATCAACCACCAGATCATCAATGGGAAAGGGGACGTTAGGTTCCAGCTCAAAGGAGAGCACTTCCCGTTGTTTTCTCTTGTCCTTAAAGGGAACCGTCAGGTTTCGATAGTAGGTTTCGGCCCCCGAAATGGCAACAATGCACTCCCCGCCCGTCAGATTCATGGATTGTGACAGGGTCGAAAGCCCCTGATCGAGGCGCGCCTCTTCACCCTTCAGATGAATCCGGGCGCAAGCCGTGAGTTCCCATCTCCCGAATCCTTTGAGTACCTGGACAGCGGTCAGATATTCATCACTGATATCGATGCCTGTGACGCTCGGGGGCATTAATTTGTATCCTCCGGATCGGCCTTCCATTGAAGGATTTGAATCGGCTTTCCCGGTTCCCGGAAAACGGATATGTTTAGTTGCTGTTCCATTTTTCCCATGGCGCCCGTTGACTGAATTTCAAAATAATCGCTTTGGGTGGTCAGCAAACCCGTGTCGAAAACAATGTGATCCATTCCACGCACCTTCTGATACCATTTGGGATCCGCCAGGTCGTTTTCGGTGTCCTCCCGATAAGCGATCATGTCTTGAACCATGTCTTCATCCATCTCCGTTGACAGGGCCTGCAGAACCACCGGCCCCGCTGTATTGATATTGATTTTCCCGTCCCCGTGAACGCTCAGATAGGGCATAATCCCTTTTTTTTCAGATGTGCCGTAGAGCAGTTCTCCGGAAATACCGCGTATGAGGGCCAGACGGTCCAGCGATCCCAGGGGACTATTTCCGCAGGCATAGGGCGGATCCAGGCCCTGGTAATAACCGGATTCGGCGCCAAAACGGGTTATGTCTTCATCCGGGTCAAGCCAGTCTTTGATGAAATCCATCAAATTTGAAACCGCATCCGAATCAAGACCAAATGCTTTTGAAAGTAGAAACCGCTGAAACAGATCTCTTTGTGCCGGGCGCCAGTCGCCCTTACTGTCCAAGAGCCGGTTGATTTGAATTTTGCTGCAAAGATCTGAAATTTCCACCATAAAATACCCTTTTTCAAACAGGGCGGTCGATTGCAGGGAAAGTTCCCTGGATTGCGCCCAGGGTTCCCGAAGGGTGTCCACGTCATTCTGTTCTTTGTCCTCTGAAAGCACCATCACGGCGCACTCAAATCCTGAACGGGCCACCAGACGAAGCCGGGTGTTTTCCTTAAGGTTGGAAGACCCATAAAGCCCGGACCACACGGAGCGGTTGAACTGAAGGGTCACCACCACCATCATGCTGATCATAAGGAGCGTCAGGACCAGCGCGAAGCCCTTCTGATTTTTCAATCGTGAAGGTTTTGGCATTTTCCCCCTCACAAAATGGGCGGCAGTGCAACACCGGTCATGAATTGCAGAGGGGTTTCCGGGAAAATGGCATTTTGAAACCCAACGGAAATCTCTACCCGCGACGGCAATGGTTCTATCCCGCTGCGTTGGGTGGTATCCCAGGTCTTGTGGGCGTTGCCACGCTTGTCATAGTAGATGAAATCGAGCCATTTCAATCCCTCGCAAAGCCGTAATCCCCCGTGGCTGTTTTCGGCGCTTTCCAGGTAATCGAGGGTATCGGAGCGGTAAAGGGTCAGCGCCTTTGTTTTTTCTTCATATTCCGTGTAATAGCGGATCTCCGCAGGTCCTTCCGCCTGGCGCCCGGTCTTGAAGGATAAATGGGCAGAAGAAAGGAAACGAAGGGTGTCCGCGCTTTTATCATCCACCTGATGGTCTTCTCCCACAAAAAGAAACCGCAGGGTCACACCGGCCTGAGGTTGTTCTCCTTGGGTCCAATGGCTCCCACAGACGGAAGCCAGATCCTCGGAAATCCGTTCCAGGGCCACCCGGGCTGCGGCATAAATTTCTTCTTGGGCTTCGGTTTCGTTCACCACCTTGAAAGTCCCCGAAAAAGCACCGAAAACCGCTGACACCACCAGGGTCAGCATGAAAATTGCGAGGAGAATCTCAAGAAGTGTGAAACCCCGGTTTTCCATTGCCGCCTTCCATCCTTCGTAAAGGGCAGGCACGAGGCCTGCCCCTACTTTATCGTTTCCGGTGGAAAAAACCGATACAGCCTGAGATCATATCGATAACGCGCCTCTTCACCACAGGTGACTTCCAGATCAATCCGCTTGAGGCGGCCTTTCATTTTGTCAAGGCCGGGCAGATCGGCATTCTGTACGGACAGACGCCAGGCATACCCTGAGAACACATCGCCGAAATCCCCTGAGTCCGAAGCCAGATTCCCCATTTCGGCTACCGTCACCTCCGCCATTTTTCCCTGGGCCAGCAGGGCCGCCATGGTATGAAAACGGCTTTCAGCGGCCAGGGTCAGGCTTCTCGACTGCAATCCCAGTACCGCCGACAGGGCGATGGTCAGTATGGCAACGGCGATCATAATCTCCAGAAGGGTAAACCCCTGAGATTTATTCCTCATTTTCGAAATCAACATATTTTTCCAGCACGGCAACCTTCCCCCCGAAAGGGCTCAGCACAACCGTGAATCGCCGACCGTCATCATCGCCCAGATGGATGGCGGAAGGCTGAATATACCCCTTCTTGAAAAACAGGATAACGGCTTCTCCTTCACTTATCTTGCCCTCTTCCTTGAACCATACATCAAGGATTTCGACATTCGGGGGCAGCTTTTCAGCGTTTTTTCGCGCCTGCACCTGCTCTTCTTCGGTCATGGCTGTAAATCCGACCCAGTATTGCTGCTGCACCATATCCAGACGGAGGCCGTAGGTCCTCTGTTCCCGCACCGCCTCGTCCCTCAGGTTTTTCACCAGCCCCACCATGCGAAGCGCGGTGCGTTTCAAGGCATCGCTCAACAGGGTATTTCGAATCTTCGGCATGGTCAACCCGATCATCATGACAATGAGGCTCACCACCACCACCAGTTCGATTAACGTAAAGCCTTTATGGTTTCGGACCATCACAAAAGGATTGATGATTTGCGATTGATGATTGGGTTTACACCGACAATCAACCCTCATCAATCATCAATCTCCCAACTATTAACGTCCTTGTTCTGATCCTCTCCTCCGGGCTGGCCGTCGGCCCCGTAGCTCACCAGGTCAAAGTCATCATGAAGGCCGGGGCTGAGGTAGACGTATTCATGACCCCATGGATCTTTGGGCACTTTCCCCTTTTCAAGATACCCACCCTTTCGCCATTGCCTGGGCAGTTCCCCCACGGTAGGCGCTTCAGTAAGTGCCTGCAACCCCTGTTCCGTGGATGGATAGATGCCGTTGTCCAGTTTGTAGAGTTTGAGCGCCGTCTCTATGCTCTCCATCTGTACCCGGGCTTTCATCCTTCTGGCTTCCTCGGGCCTACCCATGATTCGTGGAATAATGAGCCCGGCCAGAATTCCCAGAATAACGATGACCACCATCAGTTCAATCAGGGTGAAACCGTGAACATTCAAACGCTTTCTGTTCATGTTCATATCCTTTCCTGCGATGTTTTTTTCTAGCGAATCATCTGATTCAAATCAAAAATCGGCAGCAGCATCGAAATCACAATAAACCCGACGGTAACGCCCATGAGCAGGATCATCACCGGCTCCAACATGGACGTCATGGCCAGGACCTGTGATTCCACTTCCCGTTCATACATATCCGCAATTTTATCCAGCATTTCTTCCAGATGGCCGCTTTGTTCGCCGGCCGAAATCATCTGTACCGCAATGGGCGGAAAACAACGGTCCCCCGTGATGGCGGCGGCCAGGGCGTTGCCCTTCTCAACCGAATCTATGGCGCCATCGATGACTTCCACAAAAAGTGTGTTGCCCACCACATTTTTGACAATGTTCAGGGCGGTCAAAAGCGGCACACCATTTTGAAGCAGGCTTCCCAGGGTTCGCGCAAAACGCGCCACGGCGGTTTTGATGTTAAACGCGCCCACAAGGGGAATGGCCAGTTTAAACCGATCCCATGCATATCGGCCCTTTTCCGTATTTTTCAACCGCCAGAACAAAACCACGAGGCCCGCAGCCAGGGCAAGGACCAGCCACCAGAACTTCATGAGAAAATCGCTGATCCCTATGAGAACGATGGTGGGCAGCGGCAGCACCTGATGCATCTCATGGAAAATCCGGGTGACATTGGGTACCACAAAGGCCACCAGGAAAAAAACCACCACTACCCCCACACAGCTCATGAGGATCGGATACGCCATGGCCGCTTTCAAGCGCCCTTTCAAGGCCTGCTCCTGTTCGCTCAAATCGGCCAGTCGGTGCAATACCAGGTCGAGAGAACCCGAGGCCTCTCCGGCGCGGACCATGTTGACGTAGACATTGGAGAAAACCTTCGGGTGATTCGAAAGGGCGTGGGCCAGGCTGTTGCCTTCATTGACGGATTCCTTGATCTGGGCCAGCACACGTTTGAATGCCGGGTTGGCCACCTGCATGAGCATGGCCTCCAGGGATGCCACCAGGGTAATGCCGGCCCCCAGGAGAATGGCCAGTTGACGCGTGGCGACAGACAATTCACCCAGTTTGACCCGTTTTAAAAAAGGCAATCGAACCGTTTGGGTTCCTGCGGATTCTTGGGTCGAGGAAGCGGACGCCTTAATGCTGACGGGAAAAACGCCCGTTTCCCTTAATTTCTGTCTTGCCGCGATGGGGCTGTCGGCATCAATGATCCCGTCCCGGTTCTTGCCGGCCCTGTCCAGGGCCCGATATTCATAAACGGGCATGTTGGTCTGCTCCGGCTCAGAAAAGGTGTCAGGTGTTAGGCATAAGATGCACAAGGTATTTAGTGCCTGAACCCGTAGGCGGCATCCTAACAACCCCCATGCACCCTGTCAACAACATGACGCTTCAGGATTTCCCCATTTTATATCAAATTGTTGTATAAAAGCACGATATTTGTGCGATGGGAGACTTTGTCGGTATCCGATCAGTTTTGTGACAAAATCGCAAAAAACCCGGGAACGGGCTGCGGTAGCGGGAAATGTTTCTAACGCGGGCTGTGTCTTCAACCCAAATGCCCTCACGCAAATGCGAAAAGGCACCAAGTTTTTCTTGTTTTTTATAACAGAGAACCAGACCATTAGGGCTTATTTAAGGGGAGAAAGTTGAAACGGTTATGGGTATGGTTCGTAGCGCTCTTTCTGGTGATGGCATCTTTGAGTACCGTGCTGACCCAGGTCACCATCGGCGGTGGCATGAGTGTCAGTACCACCGGCCAGAAACTCAGCCGCCATCTGGACACCACCTATGGCTGGTGGGTGGACGGGTCTTACCGCCTGGGAATTGACGTCGCACATCATGTACGGGCACTATTTTAGTACGCTGCAAACAAAAAACCGCTCTCCAGAATTCGGTTCGGCAGGATACAGGGTGAACCGACCAGCAACACCAGGGAGGCCGAACCGTATAGCCATAGCTTCTTTGCGGGCTCCGAAGCTTTTGCGGCCCAGAAGCTTAGGGCACTCCAGATGAAAAAGCCGATAACGGTTGCTACCCCTTTCCATATTTCCCCGGGGCCGTAAATGGGTTTCCAGGGAAAATCCGCGCCCAGGCTCGCGGCAAGGAGAAGGGCTGCCAGCGCGGTGACCGCCCCGAAAAAGCGCACTGAAAAATCAAAGGTTTTTCTTTGGCCCGCCTCGAAATATCGGGTCAGACCCACGGACAATATAACGGCCAGGGGCGGAAAGCAGGGCAGGATGTAGGGAATCAATTTTCCACTGCACGCCGAAAAAAATAGAAAGGGGAAGAGAAACCAGCAAACCAGAAAACGGGGGAGAGCGTCTTTCAGGGTTAGCTTTTTCACCCCTTTGGCCGCAGAGGGAAAGATGAAAAGCCACGGCAGCACGCCCCCCGCCAGGATAGGCAGGAAATACCAGAACGATTGGGGGGCCTGGCCCGCAATGGGCGAGAAAAATCGTTTGATATGCGCCACAAAGAAAAAGTAGTGCTGGAAATCTCCTTCGCGAAGGTGGATCAGGATACACCATGGCAGGGTCACCACGAGTGCTGCCAGCAGGGGAATCCATATGGCTTTGATGAATTCCCTGAGACGTCCCTCCCAGATCAGGAAGGGAAAAATGACGATGACCGGTACGACAAATCCCAGAAATCCCTTGATCAGAAAGGCCAGGGCACAGAAACCCCCGAATAACGTCAGGAAGACGGCCCTTGTTTTGGATTTTTTCGCATGGTGTCCGTAGAAAAAAAAGACCAGTGCCCCCGTTAAAAACAGGGTGAAGAGGTTGTCCGGGATATTGATGACGCCCAGGGCAAATACCGCCGGACAGGTGAGATAGATGCCGGCGGCAAGGATCCCTGCGAAAGAGCTCTTGGCAAACCGCCTGCACAGGAAGAAAATCATGAGGGCGGAGATGCCCGCTGCCAAAGCGGAAGGTAAACGGATGGCAAACCGGGTTTCACCCAACAGGGATATGCTCAAGGCATTGATCCGGAGTCCCAATACCGGCCCATTCAGTTTCGGGTCCACCCCGTCTCCGGAAGCGAGCATTTCCCCAAGGGGCTCGTCGTATCGCGATTCATGGGGAATGGTCATGGGCCGGAGCCCCAGGGGGAGGAGATAGACCAGGCAGAAAAGCAGCAGCAGTATGAGGGCGGATCTTTTCATGGGTCAGCAGTCGCCGCCAATTCGGTTGGCCTGACAGGCCACCCAGCCCTCACGGCCCGGTATTTCCCGGGGTTCAATGGTGGCTGTTTCGATTTCAGGGGTGTTGTTCAGCAATTGACCCAGCGGGACCATCTTCGCGCCCATGGATCGGACGGATTTCAGGAACCCTTCAAACATGTCCAGGCAGACGATTCCCTCCACTTCGGCATGGATTGTCAGGACGTTCAGTTGGGTGCGGCTGATCAGTGACAGCATATAATCATTGAAATTGTGCGCGTCGATGCCCCCGTGCCCCACCGTTTCATCGTAGGTGGGGAGTGTTACCGGAATTTGAGGTTGAGAAAGGGTTTTGCCTGCCACCACCGGATAGAAGATGTTCCGACCCCGGCAGTCGCTGTTGTAGGTAAAGGGAAAAGCAGTCTTTTCCAGAAGTACCCGGTCCCGGCATTTCCACCCGGGAACAGCGGAACACACCGGCGGTTGTCTCAGGAGTCGGGTCAGCGCAGCAACGCCTTGGTTCAGGGACCGTGAAATGTCTTCTGATGTCATTGTGTCGATCTTTGCCTGCCAGGCATGATGATCCCACGCATGAAGGCCCACTTCATGGCCGTCCTCAGCGGTTTGACGGATCAGGTGCGGCAGCTTTTCACCAATCACCGGTCCCGGCCAGGCCGTCCCCCTTAACAGGATATCCCATCCATAGAGGCTGGCGGCCCGGGTTCTCATCATCTTCCACAAGAAGCGCGGACGCAGCAATCGCCAGAGGTGGCGGCCCATATTGTCCGGCCCCACGGAAAAAAAGAACGACGCCCGAATGTCGTACTTTGCCAGAAGCACGCCCAGGGCGGGAACCCCATGTCGGGTTCCCCTCAAAGTATCTACGTCAATACGCAGGCCGATTTCCATTGAATAAGGCCGTGATCCCTATATATCCTGATTGCCGTTGCCATCATCCCCAATGATATCAAACTCACCGGAACGGATGGCTTCCCGCAGAAAATAATCCAGGGTTTCCTCGACAGAGGCTTCAAGGGCTATTGAAGGTTCCCAGTTCAGCAAGTGCCTGGCATTTCGAATACTGGGCTTTCGATGTTCCATATCCTGGTATCCCTCACCGTAATAGGCGCGACTTTCCACCTCTCGCAAACCGGCAAAGGGGGGAAATTTTTCTTTAAGCGGGTGCTGGTTGAATTTTTCAACCAGAAGTTCCGCCAGTGCTCGAATGCTGGCCTCGTTGTCAGGGTTTCCAATGTTGATAATCCGACCGTCGCAAACGTTCCCCTTGTTTTCGATAATCCGGAAAAGGCATTCCACCCCGTCGGAAACATCGGTAAAACATCTTTTCTGGTTCCCGGAATCCACCAGCTGTATGGGGGTCCCTTCCACCAGATTTAAAATCAGCTGGGTAATGGCCCTGGAACTGCCGATGCGGGCGCTCATGAGGCTGTCCAGCCGGGGGCCGATCCAGTTGAAAGGTCTGAAAAGGGTGAATTTCAGCCCTTTTTGCTGACCATAGGCCCAGATGACCCGGTCCAGAAGTTGTTTGCAGGAGGAATATATCCACCGCTGCATGCGAATGGGTCCCAGGATCAACTTTGAGTTATCCTCGTCGAAGTCCATGTCGTCGCACATGCCGTAGACTTCGGAAGTGGACGGAAAGATGACACGTTTGTCATATTTGACACAGTACCGCACCACGCGCAGGTTCTCTTCGAAATCGAGCTCAAACACGCGAAGGGGGTTCCGGGTATATTCAATGGGGGTGGCAATGGCCACCAGGGGAATAACAATGTCACACTTCCTGATATGGTATTCAATCCACTCCCGGTGGATGGAAATGTCCCCTTCATCGAAATGAAAGCCGGGTGTGCCCATAAGACGTTGGACATACTTGGAATGCAGGTCCATGCCGTGTACTTCATATCGCCCGCTCTCCAGCAGACGTTCGCTCAGGGCGTTCCCGATGAAGCCGTCTACGCCCAGGATCAGCACCCGCTTTTTCTGCGTGGCCTGAATCCGGTCGCTGGCCCGTTTTCCAAAACGCATACCTTCCACAAGCCCCATATGGGCAGCCAGCTGCGCGCCTCCCATGAACACCTCGCCCGCCTGCTGAGCGGCATCAACGCGAAGCGCCCCCGTTTCACAGGCGATGACCAGGGGATTTACCGAAAGTACCGCGCCCGGTTCGGCTGTTTCTTCCCCTGATACGTCACTGACAGTCCAGAAAAGGCATTTTCGGTCGCCCATGTGGCTGAAGGCCCCCGGAAAAGGGCGTGTTACGGCCCGCACCAGGTTCCTGACGCCAGCAGCGGGCATGGTCCAGTCAATCTCCCCGTCAGCGGGGGTGCGCCCCCCGTAGTAGGAGGCCTTTCCGTGATCCTGAGGCGTCCTTGGGGCTTTGCCGGTCTGCAGGGCGGGAAGGATCTCATCCAGCATTTCACCCGAGGCAGCGGCGGCTTTTTTGTGAAGTGACATGGCCGTATCATCTTCTGATATCTCGATCGACTTCCGGCTTACCACATCGCCGTCGTCCGGTCGGGTGGTCATGTAATGAAGGGTCACCCCGGTCTCTTTTTCGCCATTTACCAGCACCCAGTTGATGGGAGCCCGTCCGCGATAACGGGGCAGCAGGCTCCCGTGAAGGTTCAGGCATCCATGGGGTGGGATATCCAGAATGGGAGATTGCACCAGATTCCGATAATAGAATGAGAACATGATTTCCGGAGCGAGATCTCGAATCTTCTGTACCCAGAGAGGATGGTTGATGTCTTCCGGCGCGTACACCGGAATGTTATTCTGCGCGGCCAGTTCGGCCACGGAATCAAACCAGAGATTCTCCTTGGGGTCATCCTTGTGGGTAAATACGACCGCGATATCGAAGCCGTTGTTTAACAGCGACTGGATGCCGGTGCAACCGATATTGTGATACGCTAGAACAATTGTTTTCATGGATAAATCCTTATATAATGGATCCATTATTAATGGGCAGACACACCGGTCTGCCCCTACGGTTTGGGTGGGTCTGTGTTGGGGCAGGCGCCTGATTCGGGCCGGGGGGGGTCCCCTGCATCCCATTGGCTTTCGCCCACGATCCGCTCGACAAAATACCGTGGACGGGCCCGCACATCGCTGTAAATTCGTCCGATATATTCTCCCAAAAGGCCCATGGCCAGAAATTGGGCGCCGATAAAAATAAATAGAATGGCAAAGAGGGTGAACACCCCTGACGCCGCCCACGCGGGCCCGTAAATCAATCTCATTAATAACAAAAAGAGTCCGAATCCTACACCGAACGCGGAGATAATGCCCCCCAGAACATTCAGCAGGCGAAGGGGAAATGTGGTCATGCTGGTCAACAGGTCAAACTGGAGGTTGATGAGATTCCAGAGGCTGTATTTGGAGTCCCCGGCGGACCGCTCAGCATGCTGCACCTCTATTTCGGCGGTATATCTGGCGAAGCTGTTGGCCAGAACGGGAATGAAGGTGCTCCGTTCGCGACACTGCATCATGGCCGACACAATATGGCGGCGATAGGCCCTCAGCATGCAGCCATAATCATGCATGGTGATGCCCGTGGACATCTGAACCACTTTATTGACCATCTGGGATGCCACCCGCCTGAAGAGGGTATCCCGCCTGGGAACACGGACGCTTCCCACCACATCAAACCCCTCTTCAGCTTTTTGAACCAGTTTGATGATTTCTTCGGGTGGGTTTTGAAGGTCGGCATCCAGGGTAACGATGATATCGCCCTTTGTCTGTGCAAATCCGGCCATGATGGCGGAATGCTGGCCGTAATTCCGGTTCAGCAGGATCCCGATGATGACGCCGGGGTATTGATTTGAAGCCGCCTCAATCATGTCCCGGGACCCATCGGTACTGCCGTCATCCACCAGGATGATTTCGAAAACCCTATCCATGCGGTTGCAGGTCTTGAGACAACGAACGAGGAGTTCGCTCAGGTTTGCCGCTTCATTGAACACGGGAATGACAACTGAGATTGTCGATTGTCGATTGTCGATTGTCGATTGTTGGTTTTCCATAACGTTTTTTGTTGGGCGAACACATAGGTCTGCCCCTACTTTAGGATCTCCTTGATGGCTTCCACCACGGAGGCCACATCTTTAGAGGTCATATCGGGGAAAAGGGGCAGCGAACAAATCCGGTCGGAATTCCATTCCGTATGGGGAAGCGTGCCCCGTTTTATCCCCATGGATTCCCGGTAGTATTTCTGAAGATGTACGGCGCGGAAATGGAGCCCCGTTCCGATATTTCGGTCTTTCAATTCCGCCATGAATTCATCCCGGCTCATTCCGGCCCGATCCGTGTCAAGGCGCACAATAAACAGGTGCCATGCGTGTTGTGTGGTATCCTCGGGGATGGAAAGCGGCAGGATTTCATCGATCTCTGCCAGCCATTCCCGGTATCTGGTGGCCAGTTGTCCTCTTTTGCGGTTGAACTGGTTCACGCGATGGATCTGTCTCAATCCCAGCACTGCAACAATATCGGTCATGTTGTATTTGTACCCCGGCTCCAATACCTGAGCCTGGGGGGACCGGCCCTGGGTCTTTCGATCGTAAGCGTCCACGCCAAGCCCGTGAAACTTCAGGCGGCTGATCCGTTCCGCCATTTCAGGGTCGTCGGTGCAGAACATGCCGCCCTCGCCGGTGGTAATATTCTTGATGGGGTGGAAGGAGAAAATGGATGTTCCATCCGCCCCCACATGACGCCCACGATGGTGGGTGCCCAGGGCGTGTGCGGCATCTTCCACCAGCGGCACGCCGTGTTGATGCGCCTGTTCGCGCAGTGCGGTGATATCCGCTGAAGCGCCCGCGAAATGCACGGGAATAACCGCCTTGGTTCTGGGTGAAAAACAGGGGGCAACCGTTTCAGGGGTTACCATGAGGGTATCCCGGTCGATATCTGCAAATACGGGGGTGGCGCCCGCCAGAACGATGAGGTTCACCGTGGACACCCATGTTATGGACGGGGTAATCACTTCATCCCCCGGCCCGATCCCCAGGGCTTTCAGGAGCAGATGCATGCCGGCGGTGGCGGATGCCAGGGCCACCCCATGGGGACATCCCACATATTCGCAGAAGTCACGTTCAAAGGCGGCGGTATTGGGGCCCGTTGTAATCCATCCCGACCGGAGGACTTCCCCCACAGCCAAGATATCTTCCTCCGTGATGGAGGGTCGTGAAAAGGGCAGAAAATTCTTTCTCATCAGGCACTCCGGGTAATGAGGTATACGCCTGCGCAAATGACGATTATTCCGGCCCAACGCGTGGGCCCAAGGGCCTCGCCGAAAAAATGCTGCCCTGCAAAAGCGGTAACGACATAGCCCACGCTCAAAAGAGGATAGGCGTAACTGACGTCCACCCTGGAAAGGGCCAGGAGCCAAACCACCACGCTGACCACATAACACACCAAGCCAGCAAATATAAACGGGTTAAGGCCCACCTTGAAGCCGATGGGCAACAGGTTATCCAGGGTAAACGCAAAATGGCCTACCTGCCGCATTCCCTGTTTCAAGCAAAGCTGGGCCGTGGCGTTTAAAAGCACCCCCAACAGGATCAGGGGGAGATAGCGGCTCATATGAAGGTCTCCGATAGATTTGACAATGGGCATCCAGCTGTCACAACATTCGTTACTTTGGCGGAGTCGGCTGAGCCCAAAGCCAACCCAATATTAATACGGTTAAACCCTGAGTCAAGTCATTTATCGAACCCGCTCATCACGAAAGCCGTTTGTAAGGGGATACCGATGGATTCGTGATTTCCAACAAACTTAATTTCAAGTTCGTTGTTCATAGGATGCCGCACACGGCATAACTTAGCTTTTTACGAGACCCCCAGGCCTGATGGTCTCGTAAAAAATCACAAATTTATCTATAGATGGCGTTGTAAAAGGTTCCATATACAAGGCGTAGTGGTTTTTCAGGATCATCAGGCATACCGTAGTATGTTGAGATTCTGAAAAATCACTGCAACGCAGTAGATGGGACTTTTTACGACGCCATCAGAGGTGCCTACATCTTTTGTTTTGGCGTAACCGCTCGCAATGATTGCCTTCTGGTTGGGACGAATCTTGATTATTGCCTCATATGTTTCACGGCCATTGATCCCTTTGGGCATCACCATATCCAGGACGATCAGGTCTACAGCGTTTTCCTTCATGTATTCAATGGCCTCTTTACCGCTTGACACCGCTTCGGTATTATAGCCCAATTCGGTCAGGATCCCGCTTGCGATTTCCCCCTGCTTCTCTTCATCGTCGACCACCAGAATTTTCTCTCCATGCCCCAGAAAATTTTCCAGGAGGATCTTTTCTTTTTCAGCAACCACTACTTCTTTTGTCACCGGGAAGTAGAGTTCAAATACCGTTCCTTTCTCACTACTTTTTACGTTTATGTATCCGTTATGGTCTCGAACGGTATTCCATACAACCGCCAACCCCAATCCCGTACCGCTTCTGCCCATTACCTTTTTGGTATAAAAGGGCTCAAAGATCCGCTCAAGTTCCACAGGAGAGATACCCGAACCATCGTCCGATACAACAAGTATTACATATTCGCCTGCGCGGACATTTTCATACCCCTTCAAAGGCTCATCCAGGTACTGATTCACCGTGGTTATGGTAACGGTACCGTTACCCTCAACGGCCTCTGAGGCGTTGGTTATCAGATTCATCAATATTTTCTTCATGTGGATCGGAGAACCGCTTATGTTCAAAAGGTTCGGGTTCAGTTCAGTATTGAAATTAACAAATGAGCGGATATTTTCCAGATTCTGATGTTCGGCAGATTTCAGATATTCCTCCACCATGGTGTTTAAATTCAAGACATGTTTGCGATTGGCTGCCCCTCTAACCATGGTCATCAAGTCTTCAACCACACCGGCGGCTCTCAATCCGGATTCCTGTATGGTTTTTATCGGTTTTCTCAGTGCGCTGTCCTCGGGTAGATTCAACAAGAGCAGCTCCGGGTAGGTTACAATGCCTGAGAGGATGTTGTTCAAATCGTGAGCCACACCGCCTGCCATAAGCCCCATGGCTTCCATCTTCTGTGCTCGGTTGAGTTGCGCTTCGAGTTTCTTTTTGTCTGCCTCAGCCTGTAGGCGCTCGGTAATGTCATTTATAATAACAAGAGAAGTTGCCGAATATTCGTCGATGGGCAGGAATTGCAGCGTAACTTGATGTCCATTCAGGGGAAAAGAGAACTCTCCAGTGGTTATTTGCGGCTTGTCATCCAACGATTTCACAAGTTCCGCTACTCGGCGGCGGTCGTCAGCAGAAAATATATCAACGAAATGGGACCCCAATAACTTCTCCTCAGGTATTCCGGTTATGGCAAGGACCACCGAGTTGGTAT
>JAFCZI010000022.1 GCA_019314425.1 Deltaproteobacteria bacterium
CTGCCATCCTATGATATCGGTGGCGCCATAGAGTGGGAAGTCAGCGGTTTTTCCATAAAAGGCGTGGCCATGGCACTGGGGACCAATGGTGAAGAAGGCGAATTCGAGGAGCCCTACAATTTTTACGGGATGCAGTTCGGCTACAATGTGGACTTCGGGTTGGGTGAAGGAAACTATCGCTTGATTGTGGATACCACGAGCAGTGGTTTCAGCAACGTGGCCGGCAACGAAAAGGAGCGGATGACCGGGGCATTGATCTCTTGTGATCAGCAACTGGGGGAGATCATCGGTCTCTGGATCCGTTTCGGCGTTCAGGATGATGAGGCTGCCATTGACTACAAGGACATCTATACCGGCGGTGTGAATATCGGCGGGAACCTCTGGGGGCGTGAACAGGACAATATCGGCATCGGTTATGCTCATCTGAGAGGCGGGAACCTGGAGGTAGACCATACGGACGTATTCGAGGTTTACGGTCGGTTTGTCTTAAACGATATTTTTGCCATCACGGGCGACGTTCAGTATATGAAGGATTCCTACAATACGGAAGACGACAGTCCCAACGGCTGGATCTTCGGTCTGCGGGCGACGGCTGAATTTTAGGGTATTTCAGATAGGCCTTAACTCTCCTCCTAGGCCTGAGAGGACCGGGGACGCTTCGTCAGACGCCGAAGCGTCCCTCCCTCTCACAACCCCGCAGTTCAAGCGAGAATGAAATGACGCCATACCAGTGGCCTGAGTCATTTCCCTTTTTGATGAGGGATATTTTTGATGGAGCACATCGAGCATCAAATCAGCAAAGTAAAGGCCGGCCTGGAAATCCTTTCCCATACCATTGATGGGTCTTTGACGGAGGTCAAAGCTCACATGGATTCGGTGGGACATATCCTCGCGGAATACACCCATGACCGAAAAATGGAATCCATTGGTCTGATGGCCGGCGGCGTTGCCCACGATTTCAAAAATTTCATACACATTATTGCCGTAAACGCCGGATCGATCAAGGATTCCACGGAGAACGCGAGGAATGTCCGGCGTTGCAGACAGATCACGGCGGTATGCCGTAAGGCATCGGATCTGGTCGAGCATATGATGAATTTGACCGAGACCGGCGAGCTCCCGACAAAGAAGGTGGATCTTAATGTGGAAGTGAAAAAGGGGGTAACCCTTTTACAAGACGCCCTGCCGGAAAGAATTCGTCTCGAAACCGTATTTTCAGAGGATATGTCTTCAATTGCGGGTGATCCGACCCAGATCTGTCAGGTGATCTCAAATCTGGTGAATAACGGGAGAGAGGCTATTGAGGGTGAGGGCGTTATCTCCATTACAACAGGGGAAGTGATCCTGGAGGCGTGTGACTGCCTGAAGCACGGCAATGCCAGACCGGGGGAATTCGCGGTGCTCACGGTTTCCGATTCCGGTCCTGGAATCCCCCCGGAGATCCTGCCAAAGATCTATGATCCGTTCGTTTCCGGCAAAAAAGGGAATGGTAATGCGGGTTTCGGCCTGGCGATTGTTTATACCATCGTCCGGCGGCACAACGGGTGGATTGATGTTGAAAGCAAAGAGGGGATGGGCGCCCGATTTTCAGTGTATTTTCCCATAGCCCAAGGCGAATCGGAATAATTTTTTGGTAGAATAAATTGGCATCCTTCATAAGGCGCAAAAAGTAGTTTACACTTTGTAGGTGCGGATTTATCCGCACATGGGAGCCTTGCCGTTAATCGACAAGTTTGATGTGCAAATGATCCCATTTTTTGGGGATGACGAGGTTCTGCGCGTCCCGGCCGCTTTCGTATCCGGCGGGGCGGAATATAGTGTTGAACTGGAACATAAAGGAAACAACCTTTTTGAATTGATCAAAGTTGTTCCGAGCAATTAAATAAGTTTTTGAGGATCTGGTATTGCCGCTATGAAGAAAAAATCAAGGAAGATTACCATCAAAAACCGCATCCCCGGACGTTTGCGACTGAAGGTCCCGTCCATCCGGTTTTCCAGCGCAAATGCCGACGCTCTGGAGAATTTGCTTTTAAGTCATGAGCTTGTAAAGAGCGCGGAAGTCCGGTCCAAAAGTGGAAGCGTTATTTTGCTTTTCGATCCGGATAAGGTTCCAGGCGATACGGTGCTTGATCTGGTGAGAAGCGCTCTGTCCGGACCCCTGTCGCTTTCTTTCCCGGACGCATCAGGGCAGGCCGCCTGCGGTCTGGAATGCCGGACCTGCCGACCCGTTGCAAAGCTTGGACAAAAAAGAAAATCCATGGTGGGGCGGGTGGTGGAAGTCGTGGCCATTACGCTTTTTGTGGGTTTTATCCTCATACGGAAGCTTGTTTTTAAGGCTCCTCTGGCCCAAGGGGTGTTTTCAGTGGTCGCTGGGGTGGCGTTGGTGGGGGCCATCCCTCTTTTCCGTCATGCCCTGGATGATCTAAGGCAGGGCAAAAGCATGAGTCTTTTCCCTTTTCTGGCCGCTACGTGCCTTCTGGCCATCTTTGTGGGAGAGGCCATGACGGCCCTGGAAGTGATCTGGATACTGCGCGTGGGTATGCTTCTTGAAGATTATGTGGCCGAACAGTCCAGAAGGGCCATCAGCGAAATCCTTCAGGTGGCCACAAAGGACACGTATATTCTGATTGACGGCGTGGAAATTCAAACTCCCGTGGATCAGCTTCTGAAAGGGGATGTCTTGGTCCTTCACACCGGGGAGAAGATTCCCGTGGACGGCGTTGTGCTGACGGGAGAAGCACTGGTGGATGAAGCCCATATCACCGGCCGGGCCGAACCGGAATTGCGGCGTACCGACGACCCTGTTTTTGCGGGAACCATTGTTCAGAAAGGGGTCATCCAAATTAGAGCCGATAAGGTCGGAGACGACACTTATCTTTGCCGAATTCTGCACCTGGTGGAAGACGCCATAGAAAATCGGGCGCCCGCCGAAAAACAGGCGGATATCCTGGCGGCCCGTCTTTTTCGCCTGGGCGCTTTTGCCACCGTGGCCACGCTCCTGCTCACAGCGGATCCGGTTCGCGCATTCACCGTCATGCTGGTCATGGCCTGCCCCTGCGCCACGGTGCTTGCCGCATCAACCGCCGTGACCGCAGCCCTGGCCAATGCGGCCCGCAACCATATTCTCATTAAGGGCGGTCTTCATCTGGAGATGGTGGGGAAGGCGGACGGCTTCTTTTTTGATAAGACCGGCACCATTACGGCGGAAATTCCCGAGGTGCTTGAGGTTATCCCGCGCACCCCCAACCAGACTGCGGCCCGGATTTTGAAAACAGCGGCCATTGCCGAAATCCATAACGAACATCCCATGGCGAGGGCCGTGATGGATGCTGCGGCTGCTTACGGCATCAAGCCTGAATCCCATGCGGCGTGCGAGTTTGTTCTGGGTAAAGGCGTTATGGCCAAGGCCGATGGGGATGAAATTCTTGTGGGGAATGATCGTTTTATGACGGATAGGGACATCAGCGTGAATTACTTTCAAAAAAAGGCCGAAGCCCGCATTCAGCAAGGTCATACGGTTCTCTATGTGGCCAAAAACGAGAAACTCCAGGGCGTGATTGTGGTGGCCAACGCGGTGAGACCCGATGCAAAGGCCGTTCTGGACTGGCTTCGAAAGGACGGAGCGTCATTCCTTTTTCTGGGGACCGGGGATACCGGGCTGGTGGCCGAATCCATTGCCGGATCCCTGGGGTTTGACGACTATCAAGGCGATCTGCTTCCCGAAGACAAGGCTGATTATGTGGAAAAATTTGAAAAAGAGGGCAAACGGCTGGTTATGATCGGCGACGGGGTTAATGACGCCCTGGCCCTTTCCAAGGCCACGGTGGGCGTTGCCATGGGCGCCGGAGGCGCCGAGGTGGCCATTGAAGCTGCGGATATTGCACTTGTGGACAGTAACCTTGAACGGTTGGTTACCTTGAGGCAGCTCAGCCACCGAACTCTTCGAACCATTGAGCAGAATTATTACCTGGCCACCGGCACCAATGTCCTGGGCGTTATCCTGGGCGCCGGAGGGCTGCTCAGTCCGGTTATGGCGGGCATGCTGCACATTGTTCACACCTTCGGCATTCTCATCAATTCGAGTCGTCTTCTGAATTGGGAAGCGCCCGGACTTGAAAAAATCAAAGAAACGGAGTGAAAATGAATGAAATCCATTGACGACATTGACGATGAAGAGATGATTGACGCTCTTTTGAGGATTGCGCCTTATGCGTCCATTGCCCATCACATTCCGGGCAGAATCCGGTTGAAAATATCTCTTGAAGGGGCAAAGGCCATAAACGGCGGCGGCACTGCAGTGGAGAGCATTCGGATCCCGGGCATCAGGAACACGCGAATCAATGCTTTTGCACGGTCCGTCGTCATTGAATATGACGAAAAAAAAATTCCATACGACCTGTGGGTCAGCTTGGGCGAGGTCGGAAAACGCCCTGATCTGGCGCTGCAAATTGTAAACCGTTTGCGTGCTTTGTTTAGTAGGGACGGAGGTTAGAAGCGTATATGCCGTATTGGGCGGCAGGCTTGCCGTGTTTTAATTTATTGGATTTGGTAGAAAGGAGAAACTTTATGGAACAAGAAGGGAAAGTTCAGCTGGAAACAGGGGGCGCGGCCCCAAATCAGGAACCAATGGCCGGGGAAGGTTTTTCCGGAAATGCGGAAGCCGGGCAAGCCGGAAGTTTGGAATCCGGCTCCGAATCTTGCAGTTGCGAGCATGAAACCGAAACGGCGCCGATAGAAGGGCAAAACCGAATGGATGGCGGACCCGCCGAAATCCCGGGGGCAAGTGTGGGGCAAACGGAAGCTCAGGTTCAGCCCCAGCATCCACCTCAAAATCAACAACCGCAGCAGATTCACCCGCAAGAGCAGCAATATCAGCAGCCTCCGCAGGTTCAGCAGCCTCAATATCAACCTCAACAGGCCCATCAGGTTCATCCCTCCGCCCCATTTCCACCTCAGCAGCCTCCACAACATCAGCCGCAGTCTCAATATCAACCCCAACAGGCCCCGCAGGTTCGTTTTGCTCCCCCATTTCCACCTCAGCAACCACAGCAGGGCCAGTATCCCTCCCAATATCCGCCGACGGGTCATCCGGGAATGATGCCTTCTCAAGGTTACAATATGAGTCCTGATATGAGTTCCCATATGAGCCCGCAGATGAACCCCGCAGCATCGGGGCAGGGTTGCGGTCACATGGGCGCCGACGCCAAACATGTGGAACACGATGAGAATCGTTTTGGTCAGATGGCCGATATGGTGGGTCGTTTTATTGAAGGAGAGGCCAGCACTGCCGATATGGTCAAAGGGATTTTCAGCCTCAACTTTCGGGACGATCAGTTCTGGAAAGGCGCACTGGCGGGCGCACTGGCTGCCTTGGTGCTCAATAGCGATATGGTCAAGCAGGGCGTGGGCAAGGTTTTCGGCGGGGGCTCGTCCGAGACCCCGAAAGAAGCTGTGGGAAAAGCGGAAGCCGACGCTAAAACAAAGAAAAGCAAATAGCTGTTCCGAACGCAGGTGCATGGCCTGCGACGGAAAACAAACCCAATGAAGATTCCGGCCACAGGGCCATTGTCAAATAAAATAAAGGAAAAGGAGACCGTTATGACAAAACACCCGAGTCCACAGCAATACCAGACTTTAACCCCTTCAACCCGCGTTTACCCCAATACCATTATGAATGCCGGCCTTTTCGGCGCCATCGTGGGCGGAACAGCGTCTCTTGCGCTGAATCTGCATAAGGTTCAGGAAGATTCGATGACCACGAAACAGGCTTTTGTGGATAGTCTGGCCAAAGGAGCGGGTGCAGGCGTTGCGACGGCTGCCGGGACTGCGGTGGCGACATCTGCGCGTTTAGGAAGTTTTGCGTCTTTTGCGCTGTTGGTTGCAACAGCTACAGGCGTTGGCTATGTGCTGAATTCAGTGGGTAAATCGGTATCTGAAAATGCCGTAAGCGTACTCAAGAAGTAATTCCGTTGCGTCTTGAAGATTGTAATTTTTAACATTCTGAAGATACTTTTTTTTAATTTATAAAAGATAAGGAGCTATATCATGAGTGAACATCATCCGTCTTATCCTGTGAATAATCAGCAAACGCCCCATCTTTCGCCGCAACAGGGAGTGGTCGACGCCGGCAACGAAGGAACCTTTTCATCATCTCAGAACTACGCACCCCTGTATGACGCCAATCAGTACGGGATGGTTCCGCAGCAGAGTTACCAGGTCCAGGCTGCGCCTTACGACACGGGGTTTCTGGGGATGAATTTTCGGGATCAGCAATTCTGGAAAGGGGCGTTGCTGGGGGCTGCCGTGGCGCTGCTTGCAACCAATGAAACTGTGCAGAAGAGTGTGATCAAGGGTGCCGCAAAGATAGTTGGCGCGGTCCAGGGAGGCGTTCAGGAGGTAAAAGAGAAATTTGAAGATGTACGGGCCGAGATGCACCAAACCAACGGGGTTGAATAGGCAGTTGGTTATGGAAAAAAGTGAAATGAAAGAGCTGGCCAAGTCCGGGATGGTCGTCTCTTTGGGCGTCCTTGTCTGGACGGCCCTTGGTAAAGGACGGCAAAACAGGGCGTTGCATACCTGGGCCGGGGTGGCGGCGGTGGGGTTTTCCGTGTGGCATTATAACCTGTACCAGCCCCATCAAAACAAAAGACCGTGATATCCGGGTGGCCGTAACAGGGAAGATCTGAACAAAGGGAGGTGAAATCATGTATGTACCATTTTTTTCGCACCCTATCGGATGGCTGGTTCTCGGCGCTGCCGGGTATCTGCTTTACAAGTCCGGCAAAAAGGCAGGGGAAAAAGAAACGGGGGCTGGGAAAGAAATCAAACCGATGAAAAAAAAGACCGATAATTGACATAATCGTTCACGGTTAACGGTTCACGGTTTTTAACACTGTGAACCGGCAACCGTTTTTCGGAGCCGGATCAATCAGCGCTGATGCCATCCTTTTTCCGGGGAGGCATAGCCCATGGCGTGAACCACGCTTGTAACGGAGTATTTCCCTATTCCGTGTCGCGGTTCTCACTGATCCAGGCCATCCCCAACCCCAAAAACAAGGCGGGGAGACCCACAAAAAGCAGGTGACTATTGCCCGAGGAGAGCCAGGTCATGGGTTGGGCCATGACAGGAAGCAGTCCCAGGCTGTTCCCCCAGGCAATCGCCCATTGCAGCAGATGAACGATCACCAGTCCCTGAAGGACAAAGCAGAGTATCCTGCCGGACCTGCGTTCGGCATAATGATCGGAAAAGAACAAGGCAGCCGCACCGCAACGCCAGAGCAAAATCAGATAGCTCACCTGAACATATAGCAGGATTAACCCGGCAATACCGCCAAACTTATAAAGCAAGAAGCTTAAAGCAAAATCATCCTGCACCGCCGGAAGACGGTTCCCTGCCTGATTGGGACCGAACCACGACGATTCCGCACCCCACCAGCCGCCGTGACCCGCCATGTGCATGGCAGTGATGACCTGAGCGCCGCTGAAGGGATGCCGTTCAGGTTGACTCCAAACGGCGAACCGTTCGTGCTGATGTATCCAGGACCAGGCTTGGGGCGCGCTATGGATACACCAGGCCAGGACCAGAACGATACCCGTCAGCAACACCAGCACACTCCGGATACACCGTTTTAAGGGGATCCGCTTGGGTTTGCGCACTCGCTTTTTGGAATCCAAAAAACAGCTGATCTTCCAGAACCAGAACAAGAAAAACGCCAGGATGATCAACAAGGGCGAAATGTCCCGCACCCACCAAAGGGATATTCCGGCTGCAACGGTCATAAGGATCAGGATTGATCCCACGACCAGCGCCATCCACGTCCAATTTAAAAAGGTGTTTTCGCTCCCTCTTGATACGAAGGCCCGGGCTTCAAGAAAATCCACGGCCGTAACGGCTGCCAACGCCACCAGCACCAGTTTCATTAATTCCGACGGTTGAAAGGGTCCAAGCCCCTGCTCGTTTCCCAGCGCGGCCATGACCGATAATAACACCAAAAACAGACCATATGCGATTATGCATACCCAGTCCACCCACCGGCGGTAGCGATCGCCCAGACGGTGGAACCAATCCTTCCAAACCTCAATGGAAACACATCCTGCCAATCCGATAACCCAGCCGCATATGGAGATCCAAAAGATCTGCTTCCAGGCAAAGGTGATCCACCGGGTGTTATCGGCGCCGGCCAATAGCTGAAGATGTAACAACACCCCTGTCCCCGCCAGGCATATGGCCGCCAGCCAGATGCTTCCAGCCATATGGTTGAGCCGATGGTGGATCAAGAGCATCCAGGTCGCCCATACCCAGATAAGCCAGCATAGGGCCAGGGGCCATGCCAGGTCCAAAGCTGCACCCGCCTCCCAGCTCACCACAAGGGCCGTGATCAAGAAACAGGATAGATAGACGCCGCCATGGATCTTTCTGTCATAATAGGCCCCCAAATGCCAGATGATCAACGCCCATAAAAGTCCCAAACCCAGGGCAACTCCGATTTTTATCCGATGAAATCGGACCCATTCCCAGGCGGGCATTCCGCCCCCGATCCAGGATAAATTGTGATCATCGGCAACGAATCCGGCGCCGGTTTGCGAATGCCTTTCCAAAGACCGGAACACGTCCATTCCGGCGACGGGGGTCAACTCTAGTGCATCCGGTCCCGATGCCACCGAGTAAAAGGTACTGCCCAGCACCACCCGCGAAACTTTTCCCTCAAGTCCATCCAGGGGAAGCCACGCATCATGAAAGGTCAAAGCCGCTTCCCGGCCGGGCCGATGCAGCAGGACCCTGCCCTCTTTCCCCGGCGCAAGGAAAAAACGGCCCCCGCGCCATGTTACCCATACCCCACGAACCGCCACACCCCGGATGGCTCTGTTGTCATACAGATTTACGCTTCCCCCCAGGGAGAAGAGAATCGTTTCCTTTTGAGCGCCGCGCAACCACCAGCGCCAGCTTTGCTTAGGCAGGGACAACCATGAGTCCGGTGTTTGCCCGTCAGGAACCAATTCCCCGTTTTTCCATTGTATGGTTTCCCCTGTAGCCGGCAGGGTAAGGACCAGAGTGTCCGCGGAAACCGAAGCAACCTCCACCAGGGACCGGGCGATCTCAATGCGATCCCCCGGTTCCAGGGCCAAACGCTTGAGATACAGGGTGTCACAAAGATCCGTCCTGACATCCATCTTCTTTTCCAAAGAAATATTGGCCATCCGCCAGGCACCGTCCTGGCGGCGAAGGGCCAGATGCCGACGGGCCGCCGAACGAAACCCCGACCGTTGCCCCAGGTCTTCCGCGCCCAAAACCACGGTTTCCTCGGTCACCGGCACCCGAAGGGATGCCAGTCTGCTCACGGGCGGGGAATGGTGAAGGGTCAGATAGCCCCACAAGCCGAATACCAGCAGCAAAAAAATGTAAAGGATCGATTTTCTTTTCAAGGGTCTATTCCGTTTTAAATGTTAGATTCTTAAGTTCAAGGAGTTGATTTGGTCCGGTTTCAGGAAAGCCCCCCCCCGAAATCCAAACGAACTTCATCTTCAAAACCGGATCTTCCCACTCCTTTCCTGGCTCTGGTTCCTTTGGCGTTTTTATTTATTGCGGGTTTCCACCCATCCTGGACTACTCTCCCGGCTCTGGTTCCTTCCTTCCACTGGTGTTACTTCTTTTCCCGTTAACATCTCCAGGCCCTCCCCCGGCGCAAAAAAGACAAACCGCGCCAGTGTTATGTGAACCGTCAGGTCGTGGTATCCCACCATCACATACTTAAGCCGGGTCTCATAACCTTCCGCTGACACCTCTATCTCATAGCGTCCCGGCGCCAGGGCCATCCCCTGCTCAAATTTGGGTTTGATCTTCAAGATCCGAACCCTGGCATTTTTCGGCTCTGTTTCCACCCAGAGCTTGGCCGTGAGCCGGGGCAGTTCTACCTTAACGTTTTTTTGTACCTTAACGGTTCGGTTCGCACCCGCCGCCCTCAGCGTTACCGTGCCTTCGAATGTCTCATAGCCGGGTTTGGATACTGAAAACCCGTACACCCCGGCTGGAAGCCGCATCCCAGGAATGTACTTCCGATCTGAGCCTTTCAACGTAACCTCGGCGTCAGCAGGTTTGGACGTTATGGCAAGCCCCACCAATATTGGAGTGAGCTTCAACATTACATCCGGATTTTTACCGGCAACCACTGGGACGTTTGCCTTGCTATCTTCATAGGCAGGCGGCTTGGCTGCACGAATGGCGACATCCTTTCCCGGTTCCAGTCCGGAGATTTCAGTAGGCGAGGTACCCCGGGACAACCCGTTTACAAACACCTCGGCCCCAGGTGGTTGGGTTTTGATGGTGAACTTGCTCGTGACTTTTTCAGGTTCTACCTCTGGTTTTGCCACTATTGTCTCGTTGGTAAAAGAAATGACCTTTACCTTGTTGCGTCCCTTTGCCACCCTTTCCAGCGACAAAGGCGTAGACCCCTTTTTATCCCCTTGCAGATAGACATCGGCTCCCGAAGGTATGCTTTTTACCACCAAGTCTCCGTGCATGGACTCCCAAGCGAAATACTTCCGCCAATCCCAGCCCAGCCCATAACCCAGTCCCAGCCCGGCCAGCAATACCAGCAGAACCACAAGCCCGGCCCAGCGTTTCCAGCGCATGGGCGGACTGTTCGGGTCCTTGACCTTCTTAGCGATATTTTGCTCCGAACTCTTGTAAGCCTTACATCCAAGTTCAAGCTCAGAAAACAAATTAGTAAATCCTGAATGCTCGCGAAGCTTGCTCCGTTCTTCAAGCTCATAGTAGACCTCTTCCAACACTTCGACCCACTCACAGCACTTCTTGCCGTCGCCCCGGGCCTCATTCCGGATCCAGACCAGCCATTCCTCCCGATCCGGGTCCCGGATCAGGGCCTGCGCGTGTTGCCCCATGGCCCAGAGCTGGTCCGCTGTAGCGCTGACCTGAACGGTCCGAACCGGAAGTTCGGCTTCCACCCCTTCCAGGGTGATGGCGGAACATACTTCGTAGCGCCCTTCCTTTTCCAGACCCGGAAGTAAAGCTGTGTATTGCCCCGGCCCGGTGGCTTCGATCTTTTGAGCCTTTTGTCCGCCCCAGGTCACTTCCAGCCAGTCCGTGCCCTCCGGGACCCAGTCCGCCGCCATGCACACCGTTACGGGCACCGACGTTTTCAGGCCCGCATGGGATGGCGCCTCAATGGTGAGCTTTTCCGTTATGATGAGGAGTTGGATCAGCCTTCGGGCCTCCTGCACCACTGTTTCGGCCGTGGGTCTTTGGTCCGGTTCAATGGTCAGAAGTTGTTCGATGAGGTCGCACACCCCTGCTGCGACATCCGCTCTCACGGGTTCCTTGTCCGCAACCTTACGTACCCCGGTTCCCTCCACTGTTTTGGGGACATTGAACAGGGTGTGCAGCCGGGCCTTGAGTCTTTTCCGTTCCCGATCGTTCATGCCTCCCAGCTTGCCGCGTTTCAGATAAGCATCCTCTCTTGGGCCTTTTTTTGTGAGCAAGGCCCCTATTTTAACCTGGGAATCAAGATACGCATAGTCTTCCTCCACCGTGACCATCCAGTAGAACACAAGGCCCAGTGAGTACAAATCAGCAGGATGGAGGAACCGGAGATCCCAGTCCCTACCCGCTTCCCTGGGACCAAAGGGGATCACCCTTTCCGGGGCCATCCATTCCTCGGACCCCATAAACGAACCGGTCCCCTCCTGCTTGGGGGCTTTGACAATGCCGAAGTCAATAACATAGAGGTCCTTTCCCATCAGCAAAAGGTTGGAAGGTTTGATGTCCCGGTGCATGAAGCGGTTTTTCTTGTCATCCTTTACGCTGTGAACGGCGGACAGGGCGGTAGCGATCTGCAAGGTCCAACGGAGCAGATCCAACGGCCCCACGGGATGGATATCCCTTTGGCCGGACCAGAAATGGTTGCTTACCATGGCAGACAGTCCCAACCCCTTGGACATAACAAAGGCCGGAAACCCCGCTTTGAAGGCCGAAACCCCCTCGCAGGAGTCATAACCGTTGTTGTGCCACAGGCCCGCATCCAGCAGCGGCAGGATATAATGGTCGCCCGGCGAGCGGCCCAGCCGTTTTTCCAGATCGGAAAGAAAAGCAATCTCCTTCTGGATGGAGCGGCCTCTCTTTTGTAATTCCTCTGGGCCGAGGCATTCCTGAAGATGGTTCAAATCCCGGGTCTGCAAAACCTTGAGGGCCAAAGATTCCCCCGCTCCCTGCTTGTGCCGCACCTCCAGGATCACGCCAAAGCTGGATTGCCCTATATGCTCGCGGCGGACAAGATCGTAAATTTCGTCAAGCCGTTTGTTTAAAACAGGTTCATCGGGCATGGGATAGTACCGGTTTGGGTTTTCGGTTCATGGCGTTAACGTGTTGGAACATCATCATTGCGCCCTGCCGCGAGGTCATGTCGATTTTCGAATCTCTGCCTGGCTTGTTCAATCGCCGTGCGCAGCTTCTGTTCCAGTATTTTGCGGGGCGGCAGTTCAATCATATATTCGGCCACACGGATGCCGCTGTTCTCCAGTGCCAGCAGCTCGACAGTTTCCCGTTTCTTGCCGGAACATAGCACCAATCCCATAGGCGGCAACTCGTTCTCCTGGCGCTCGTATTTGTCCAACCATCGTAAGTAAAGCTCCATCTGGCCCTTGTCGGCAGGTTTGAAATCACCCAGTTTCAAATCAATGGCCAATAGGCGTTTGAGTTTGCGATTGAAAAAAAGCAGATCAATATAATAATCGTCATTGTCCACCTGGATGCGCTTCTGACGGGCGATAAATGAAAACCCGGCTCCCAATTCCAGCAGGAATTGCTCCAGTTCACGCAAAATAGCATCCTCTATATCCTTTTCCAGGTAGCGGTCCTGAATCCCCAGAAAATCGAGCAGATATGGATCTTTGAAAACAAGGTCCGGCGTTAACTGATCGTCTTTGCGGAGGGAATCAATTTCGTGGCGGATGAGTTCTCCAGGCTTTTTGGAAATAGCCGTACGCTCATAAAGCATGGAACCGATCTTTTGGCGAAGAGTGCGCACGCTCCAACGTTCGATCCGGCACATCTCAGCATAAAAATCGCGCCGCATCACATCCTTTTGATAAATGATCTCCTTGAAATGTGACCAACTCAATTGTCTCCACAGCGTAGAGACAATCGATTCATCCGCAAACACCTCGGCAAAATGAATCATGTGACGCAGATTTTTTTCTGAAAAGCCACGCCCGTACTCAACCTGTAATTGTCTCGACAGTGTCGATACAATTGCCTCGCCGTATTCCGCCCGGCTATCTTTCAAAATTTCCTTGCTGATCCGGCCTCCTATGCGCCAGTAGAGCATGGTCAGCCCGGTGTTGACCGCAACCGCTACCGACTCCCGTGCTTCCTTGATCATCCGCCGCACATCGCGGATCAAAGACTTGTCTGCTATTGCGAGATTCTTTTTATCTTTCATGGTTGCATGCTCTGCTGCATACCCTGTTGCATACCTGTTGCGTACCCTTTCTAAAGCCGATTCTCTCTACACTGGAAACATATTCCATCTTCGTCTCCTCCTCATACTTTTGTATTTCAGTCCACAACCCCTTTTCCAGCTCTTCAGGCAGGCACATCACCCAGTCAATAAACTGGAACAGCCAGATCACATCCGTTTTGTCATACCCCAGCCGGTAAAGCCGCTTGATCAGGATCAGTTTCCACAAATAGCGCTGTTCGTTATCATCCTTCGTTTCCAGGGCCTTCAGGTGCGCCATAACAACCGAGGCGA
>JAFCZI010000211.1 GCA_019314425.1 Deltaproteobacteria bacterium
TTTCTACTGATGTCCTTTGTGGGTTTGTTTCTTCTGTGGCGGGGTAAAAGGGCCTTTACAGGAAAAATGCTGACCACACTGGGGCTCATCGGGCTCACCCTGATGAGCTATAATCCTGTTTCAAGAGCCTTGAATGCGCCACTTAACTGCAAATATGAAGCGTATGCAACCCATCAATGGGAAAAAACCGGAACCCAACCTGAAACCTTGGTGAAATATGTGGTGGTGCTTGCCGGTGGCCATAAATCCGATCCAAGCATCCCGGCAACCGGCCAGATATCCGGACATTCAATGATCCGGCTGGTGGAAGGGATTCGAATCCTTCGACTACTGATTGATCTCTCAGGGCCTGGCGCCAGATTGATCCTCTCAGGGGGCGGCGCCGCTGACCCTGTCCCTGAAGCCGAGATTATGGCCGAAGTCAGTCAGTTCATGGGCGTATCCAAAGACGACATGATCATTGAATCCACTTCCAATGACACCAAAGACCAGGCCCGGCTGATCAAGCCCATTGTTGGAACGGCGCCCTTTGTGCTGGTGACCTCCGCCACACATATGCCCCGCTCCATGGCCCTTTTTCAAAAGATGGGCATGAACCCCATCCCCGGTCCCGCAGGGGCCACTTCACGGATAAAAATGCCTTTTTCCCCTCAAGATATTTTCCCGAGCGTGAGTGCCCTGGATGATACAACAGAGGCCATCCATGAATATCTCGGGCTTCTGTGGGGCAAACTGAAAGGACAGATTTAGATGGGGTATTTTCAAAAAAGCCTTTCAAAAACCGCATTGATCAAATTTCTGGGGCTGATTGTTTTTGCCGCCGGCGCTCTTTGCCTGTACCGTTTTACGGCGCTCCAGGAATTTTTAACCCCCCAAACTCTGGAATCGATCCTCAATGCATCGGGGTTTTGGGCGCCAGCCGTTTTTGTGGCACTTGAGGCAATGGCAATCGCCCTTTTCGTTCCGACCAGCATTATGGTTGTTCTGGCCGCGGGTCTTTTCGGGTCTTATTGGGGATTTTTGTATGCCTGGATCGGGGCCTGGATCGGGGCAGGATGCGCTTTTCTGGTTGGCAGGACGCTGGGTCGGGAGTTTGTGGCCGCCATGATTGGCGACCGGCTGAAAAAATATGATGACGCCATCGAAAAGAACGGGTTTACGGCTGTGCTTTACATCCGCTTGTTGAATGCACCTTTCACTCCCATGAATTATGGGTTGAGCCTCACCAAAGTCCATTTCAAGGACTTTTTCCTCGGCACGGGCCTGGGGGTTATGGTTTCGGTTTTTGCCATCACTTTTTTGAGTGGTATGATAAGAGATGCCTGGATTTCCGGAAGGTGGAGCGATCTGGTTTCCTTGAAAATGTTGTTTGGCGTTGTCCTCTATATTTTTTCATTTTTCATTCCCCTGATTCTCAAAAAACTTAAAGCCCGACCGAAATGAAGCGCTAATGCTCTTGAAAATACAGAGCATGATGACGCTGTAACAAGTCCCCTCTATAAACATACTACAGAAATTCCCGGCTTGGCCGTAACTCTCTGATGTTATTATATTATTGGGATGGCGCTTTCGTAAACCCTAAAATCAAAAGTTGAATAATTTCACCTGGTTAGGTTGTTCTTGACCGGGAATAGCTGAACATACTACATGTGTGCCTCCGATCCTGAAAAACCACTACGCTTTGCATATGGAACTTTTTACAACGCCATTTATCGGTTCAGGCCTTCTCCGGACGTCGTCCACTATGGATGGTCATGGTGCCAAACATGAGCAAATCGTATTGAACGGATTCGAAGCCGGCTTTTTGCATGGTGGCGACCATTTCATCAGGTTTCATGAAGCCCCGGGTCGTATCGGGCAGATAGGTGTAAGCCGCCTGATTGCCGCCCACAAGACGCCCCAAAAAGGGGATTGTGATGTTGAGGTGAAAAACAATCAATGGCCGCAACAGATTCTGCTTGGGGGGTGAGGTTTCCAGACAAACCACACCGCCCCCCGGTTTGAGCACCCGAAACTGTTCCTGGAACGCCTGCAGGGGGTTTGCCACATTGCGAATCAGGTATCCGGAGGTTACGGCATCAAAGGTTCCATCGGCAAAAGGGAGTTGCAGGGCATCGGCGGAACACCAGGGGATTCGATTTCTACCGGGCCGGCTCCGACCCTTTTTCATCATACCCAGTGAGAAATCAGCGGCTGTTACCCGGACTGTCGGTTCTTTCTGAAGCGCGGTAAAGGCGATATCTCCGGTTCCCGCACCCACATCGAGCAAGCGTCCGCCGGGGGGCAGGCTTCCCTTTTCGATGACGCGACGACGCCACACTGAATCAAACCCAAATGTCATCATTCGGTTCAGCAGGTCGTAGTGACCGGACAGCCGGTCAAACATGGTTTTTACCTGACGACTCTTTTGCGTTTGTTTGAAATGCGCCAACTTCTTTGGATTCCTCCATAAATGAGTTTTGACAGAGTGTATAGCCCTTTTATTTTACCCTGTACAGTATTTCCTGAAAGGTATAGAATCCACCCATTCATAAAACAAAGGAGGCAACCCTGTGGAACCCGAAAACTTGAAATTGGACCCGGTTGATCAAATTGAAATCGTCACCCTCATGGACAACTATTCGGATGTGCTGCTTCAAAGTGAAGGCCCGGTGACACGGGCGCCTTTGGCAACGGGTGGGGAAATCCCCACCGACACGCTCCTGGCTGAACATGGGCTTTCTCAGCTGGTGCGACTGGCGTGCCGGGGGACAACCCGCAGTATCCTTTTTGATACCGGCTACAGCCGCATCGGGGTATTGCATAACCTGAAAATTCTGGGAATGGATCTAAAAGAAATAGAAGCCCTCATCTTAAGTCATGGTCACATGGACCATACGGGATCACTCCACGCCATCCTGGAAAGCCTGGGTCGTACCATGCCCCTGGTTGTACACCCGGAGGCTTTTCTTTCTCCCCGATACCTGAGCATCGGTGAAGGAAAAAAACTTCTTTTCCCCTGCACCTTGAAGCGTGATGAACTGGAAGCGCTCGGGGCTGAAATCCTTGAGTCCACGGCGCCGGTTTCCCTTTGCGACAACCACCTGCTGGTTACCGGCCAAGTGGAACGAACCACCTCTTTTGAAAAAGGTTTTCCAAACGCGTTTCTATCCCGGGATGGAAAAGAGGAGCCCGATGCCATATTAGACGACCAGTCCCTGGTGGTCCATTTGAAGAATAAGGGCCTGGTTGTCATTTCAGGCTGTGCCCATGCGGGGATTGTCAACACCGTAGCGTATGCCAGAAAGATTACCGGCGTGGAAACGATTTATGGCATCATCGGCGGGTTTCACCTGTCTGGGCCTGCGTTTGATCCCATTATCGAGCAGACCATCGAGGCGTTGGGGAAAATGGCGCCAAAAATTATCGTCCCCATGCATTGTACCGGCTGGAAAGCCACTGAACGGTTCGCCCGGGCCTTCCCCTCCAGTTTTGTTTTAAACAGTGTGGGATCCAGATTCACGTTGAATTGAAATCACACCTAAAACCTGCAAACGTCTCTTTTGCTGAAAGTACAAGGCATCAAGCGTGCTGCCATACTATTGAGGCGCTGTTTGAAACGCTCAAGGTCTTTCATGAGGGCTTCCATGCTGTCCAGCCATGCCCAGATCAGGATTTCCTTTAAACGACCGATATCTTTGTGTGTGTTTCTAAGGAGAATGTTTCGATAACGTCGATAAAAGATAAATTCGACTCCAAGGTGTAGTGGTTTTTCAGGGTCGTAGATATACCTGTAGTATGTTGAGATCCTGAAAAATCACTGCAACGCGGTAGATGGACTTTTTACAACGCCATCAAAAGTTATTCAACCCCCAGATCGAATCCCGGTTTATCGATTTATAGTCCGGGGCAAAATCATATGCTGGAACATACAAAACGTCCTAGGATTCTGATAAACAGCATTCGCAAAACCTGTCAAGTAATTCCTTAAATCCTTGAGTTTAACAACCTCATCTATAAAACCCGTTTTCGCACAATATTCTGGTCTTGATTTATCATAATAGTCTCTTGCCAGTTTATTCATGGCCTCAATAATAGGGTCCAAATCAGTGCCCTGATCCTTTGCCTTCACGAGTCTTCTGGCATAGGTAGCTACTGCGGCAGTTTCGCCATGCATCACATAAATTTCTGTCGTGGCTATCCCCAAGGTGAACGCATTACTGTTGTTGGCCTGGGGCCCGCCCATGATATAATGGGCTGCAGCAGTCCCTTTCCTTAAACAGATACATATCATTGGAACTTCGGTCTGCTCGATCGAGTAAATAAGCGACTGCCCCAGGGCCAAAAGCTCAGCCTTTTCCGCATCGTCTCCAACATCTATGCCGGTTGTATCCTGAAACCAGACCAGCGGAATTCTATCCCGACCGCAGGCGGTCACAAACTCGTTCATCTTTATAAGACCCTGTCGGTAAAGTTTCCCTCCAATACCTCTGTAAGGAGCGTATTCAGGGTAATCCTCCGGCAAAAAACCGGTTCGGTTTCCTATAGCACCCACAAGATAACCATTTACTTTTGTAAGCCCGGTGTATATTTCGGGGCCATAATCAGGACGGTACTCCATATGGACACTATCATCTACCAACCTTGCCAGAACTTCATCAAAGGAGTACGATATCTTTTGATTAAAAGGGATAATATGATAGAGATCGGTAACAGGAAACCGGGGCTTTTCCGGTTCCGCAAGCCTGAAAAACCTTGGCTTGTAGGCCGGTAAACAGTCGAC
>JAFCZI010000212.1 GCA_019314425.1 Deltaproteobacteria bacterium
AAAACAATGGTGGCAATGATCATTAGGCTGGAAAAAGCGAAGGCGATATTTCGCTTTCCAATGAAATTGATGTTAATTCCGGGTTTTATAAATTGCATTGAATTACTCCAAATGTAATAGGTAGCGTCTGAATGAAAACTAGGATTTTTCGTCAAGGTCAAGAAAGATCAATCCAGCTTTATTAAGAACGGGTTGAACCGCAGGAATATATTGAATATTCCGAGCCCCGTTTTATTAAGAACAGGTTTATCTGACGCAAAGACTGGCAAAAAAAACAGTTTTCGTTCGGGCACTAGGTAATAAGCAATAGGTAATAGGTTGTAGGTGATATGCGACCGATCACCTACTATCTCGTACCCATAACCCCTTATCCTCATATGCTTAATTTTTTCATGTTGCGCTTCACATACAGATAATCAAAAATGATCCGGGTTAAAAAGATGGCCGTAAAAAGACTGGCAATAATGCCGATACTGAGTGTCACGGCAAACCCGCGAACCGGCCCTGTCCCGAATTGAAAGAGTACCAGAGCAACGATCAAGGTCGTCAGCTGGGCATCCAGAATCGTCACGAGGGCTTTGGAATATCCACCCTCAATAGCGGTTCTGGGGGTTTTCCCCAGACGAATTTCTTCACGAATCCGTTCGAATATCAAAACATTGGCATCAACCGACATGCCGATGGTCAGGATAATACCCGCGATTCCGGGTAACGTCAGGGTCGCGCTGAAAAAGGCAAGCCCCGCCATGATGAAGACGATATTCAACAAAAGTGCCAAATCCGCAATGGCGCCGGAAAACCCGTAATAGATCATCATGAAAAGGATGACAATAATGCCGCCAATGAGCATGGACTTAAAGCCTTTTTCGATGGAGTCCTTTCCGAGGGAAGGTCCCACCGTCCGTTCTTCAATGATTTTAACGGGTGCGGGAAGTGCGCCGGCCCGCAACACGATGGCTAAATCTCTGGCCTCATCCGTAGTATAACGTCCCGTAATCTGGGCCTTCCCCCCGGAAATTTTGTCCTGAATCACCGGCGCGGAATTGACTTTACCGTCCAGCACGATGGCCAGACGTTTCTTGATATTCTGGCCGGTCACCTGTTCGAAAAGCCTTGCGCCCCTGGCATCGAAGGAAATGGAAACATAGGGTTCGTTATACTGGCTATCGATTTGCACGCGGGCATCCGTCAGGTATTCCCCGGTGAGCGCCGTTCGTTTTTTCAAAAGGTAGGGGGTCTTTCGTTCATGACCCGTCTTGGGATCAACGGAAACCTGGTACAGAATTTCATCCCCCGGGGGAATATTCCCTTTAAGGGCCTCGTCCACACTGTTTTCCTCGTCCACCAGCTTGAATTCCAGAAGGGCGGTTTTTCCGATCAGCGCAACGGCCCTTTTGGGATCTTTTATGCCGGGCAGCTGAATCAAAATCCTGTGGTTTTCCTGAGGACGAATGTCCGGTTCACTGACACCAAACTGGTCGACCCGGTTTCGAATGGTCTCCAGCGCCTGATCGAGTGCCATTTTCATGATATGTATTTTGGCCTGGGGGTCCAGAACCAGTTGAAATACGGGTTTTCCACTTTGCTCGGGCATGGATTCCACGTTGAAATCCGGATAATCGGCAGCCACCATATCCCGGAAAGCCGTCTCATCCTTCAAACGCATGAGGGTAATCGCAACCCCGTCAAGCCCTTTGCGTTTCAATGAAATATACCGTATTTTATCCTTCCTGAGATCACTTTTCATCTCGTCTACCACCCTCTCCAGATGGCTTTCAATGGCCTTTGCGGCCTGTACTTCCAGAACGAGATGCATCCCTCCCTGCAAATCAAGACCTAGATGGATCTTGTCTTTCGGTAGGATACTCGACCACCACGCAGGAACCCCGCCGGGTATGGACGGCACGAGATAAACCAACGCCACCAAAACTGCACACAGCGCAACTGCGCCACGCCAAGTTAAACTTTTAGACACTTGCTACTCCATAGATTTGGTTCCCAAGAACCGTTGGATTGTCTGTTTCTATTGTTGTGCCTTGGTTGCCACACCGGAAATGGAACCCCTTGCAATTTTGACCCTCACCTTCGGAGCGATCTCCACAGTGACCACATCATCGGTGAGCCCGGTGACCAGTCCGTGGAGTCCTCCGCTGCTCACAATACGATCCCCTTTTTTGATGGCGGAAAGCAGTTGTTTATGTGCTTTGGCTTTTTTTTGCTGCGGCCTAATCAGCAGAAAATAAAAGATTGCAAACATCAAAATAAGGGGCAAAAAAGCACCGAAACCACCCCCTGCACTTTCACCACCGCCCATCTGACCCATTGCATAAGCTAAAGAATTCATCCTTGAACCTCCTCTCAATCGATCCCGTTTCGTTTTAACTCGTAAAATTCCGAATAAAAATGGTTAAAATTATTGTCTTTAATAGCAGATCGCATGCGCGACATCAAGCGGCAATAGTACGAAATATTATGTATCGAATTCAGCCGGTATGCCAGGATTTCTTTTGCCATGAAAAGATGCCTCAAATAGGCTCGGGAATAATTCACGCAAGTATAACAATCGCAGCGCTCATCAATAGGCCTATCGTCTTCCGCATATCGCGCATTCTTGATGTTCAGCCTGCCGGTGGTTGTAAAAAGCGCGCCGTTTCTGGCATTGCGGGTGGGCATGACGCAATCGAACATGTCAACACCGCGCCGAACCGCTTCTACAAGATCTTCAGGCTTGCCCACACCCATTAAATAAACGGGGGCGTTTACCGGAAGAAAGCCAATGACATCATCGATGACCCGATGCCGGGTCACGGCATCCTCTCCCACGGAGAGCCCCCCCAGCGCATAGCCGTCAAAGTTCATGGCAACCAGGCCACGGGCGCTCTTCTCCCTCAAATCCTTGTACATCCCCCCCTGTACAATGCCGAACAGGGCCTGATCTTCTCTCTTTCGGTGATCCATGCACCGCCGCGCCCACAGGCGGGTCAGCTCAACGGACTTCAGGACATAATCATAATCTGCGGGGTAAGGCGTACATTCGTCAAAAGCCATGACAATATCCGCCCCCAGCGCCTCCTGAATATCAATGGCCTCTTCCGGACCAATAAAGTGTTTTGATCCATCGATGTGAGACCGGAACACCACCCCCCTTTCAGAAATTTCCCGCAACCGCGCAAGGCTGTAGACCTGAAATCCGCCGCTGTCCGTAAGGATTGCGCCTTTCCAGTTCATAAACCGATGCAGGCCGCCCAGACGACGGATCAGATCATGCCCGGGCCTCAGATAGAGATGATAGGTATTGGCCAGTATGATGGCCGCATCCGCATCTGTCAGGTCTTCGGGTGAAAGAGCCTTCACGGACCCCTGAGTTCCCACCGGCATGAAAACCGGTGTTTCGAACGTTCCGTGAGGGGTCTTAAGAATGCCTGCCCGGGCCCAACAATCTCCGGCACTGTGGGTTACCTTAAATTCCAAATTGAATCCCGATAGCTTTGAGTCGTTTCACAGGATCAGCATCGCATCGCCATAGCTGTAAAACCGATAATCTTTTTCAACGGCCCAGGCATATGCCTTTTTTGTCAAGTCAAATCCGGCGAAGGCCGATACCAGGAAAAGCAGGGAGCTTCTGGGCAGATGAAAATTCGTGATCAGTCCATCCACAACATGAAAATCAAAGCCCGGCGTGATCAGAAGCCCGGTTTTTCCGCCACCGGCACGAACCCCTTCTTCCAGGGTCCACGCAGTTTCCAGAGTCCGAACCACGGTGGTTCCAACAGCAAAAACCTTTCCACCCCGTGCTCTGGTTTCGTTAATGAGTCGCGCCGTATGGGGCGTAATGAAATACTGTTCTTCCTCCAGATGGTGTCGTCTGATGTCCTCCGTTTCCACAGGCCTGAAAGTGCCATACCCTACATGGAGCGTCAGAGACGCCACTGGGACCCCCCTTGCCCTGAGCGCAGCAATGAGATCCTCAGTAAAATGCAATCCGGCGGTGGGGGCTGCAATTGCGCCAGCCTGTTCCGCGTAGACTGTCTGGTACCGTTCTTTATCAAGAAACCCCAATGTAACATCTTTTGATCGCTTGATGTAAGGGGGCAGGGGAAGATGCCCCTTTTCGGCAAGGAGACCGTCTATACCTTTTTCGCCCCCGGTAAACGATATCCTTGCCAGACCTCGATCAAGAACGTCCTGTATTTTTCCGGAGACCGCCCCATCAAAAAAAATCCGGCTCCCCGGTTTGGGCCGTCCGGAAGACTTCAGCAGACACAACCGGGATTCGCCACTGCGGTCCTCCCCGTTGGAATGCTCCAGAACAAGCACTTCAACTTTACCCCCGCTCTCCTTGCGGCCAAAAATCCTCGCGGGAACCACCCGGGTATTGTTCACCACCAGAAGATCACGGGGCTCAAGGAGGGACGGCAAATCAAAAAACCGGCGATCCGAAAGAGACCCGGCCAAACGATCCACCCTGAGCAGTTTGGAATGATCCCGTTTGTCAGCCGGAAACTGTGCGATTCGATTTTCAGGCAGATGGTAGTTGTAATGTTCTGTTTTCAGCATGGAAAGACCATAAAGCGCATAAAATATACAAATTCGATTTTTAAGTCAAACGGTTTTATCCCCCTTAACCCGCCTCTGTATTCATATCAACTTGTGTTGACCCGCTGGTTACACATATTGCTTGATATAAAGAGAGGGATCAGTTAGTACTTTACTATCTGGTTTTCTGTCACAAAAAACAAGAAGTTCATTGACCGAAAAACC
>JAFCZI010000213.1 GCA_019314425.1 Deltaproteobacteria bacterium
GGGTTCACCGGATCGAAAACTGACCGAAAGAGACCGTGAGATAATAGACGCATTGATAAAGGATTTACAGGGGCAGTTTGTATCAGCGGTGGCGTCGGGTCGAAATCTTTCCGTCGAAAAAGTTCAGGAATTTGCGGACGGTCGCATTTTTTCAGGCGCCCGTGCCAAAGACCTGGGCCTGGTTGATTTTATGGGAAACTTCCAGGATACCGTTGAAATTACCAAAAAAATCGCTGGCATCAAAGGGGACGTAGCGCTTGTTTATCCCAAGAAAAGCACCGGTGAATTGTGGGATCTGTTTCTGGGGTCAAGTGCCAGGAATATCGTGGGCGTACTGACCGAGAGGGGGGGTGGCCGGGTGGCGTATCGATGGAATGGGCTGTAACCCTCTCCAGTGTCCGTCCACAAACTAGAGAAAGCTACTGACATCCCCTTTGCCTTCCCGAATAATCTCCGGTTGGTCGTGAATCAAGCTTACAACACTTGAAGGATTCTGATAAAGCAGGCCGCCGTCGATGATGACGTCAAGATTGGCGCCATAGGCAGCCTCAATGGCATAGGGGTCATCGAAGCCCGCACTGGTGCTGATGATGGGCCGGCCCAGGGTGCGAACAATGGCGCGTGTAATGTTGTTGTCCGGTACGCGAATCCCCACGGTTTTTCTCTTGGTCAACATAATTTTAGGGACCAGACGGGTCCCTTCCAGAATGAAGGTATATGGACCCGGCAACAGCCGTTTCATGGTTTTGTACGCATAGTTGGACACCAACGCATATTTGCTGATTTCGTTCAGGTTGTCGCAGACAAAAGAGAAGGGTTGTTTCAGGGGACGGTTTTTCAACCTGTAAATATGTTGTATCCCTTTTTTGTTGAAGAGGTCGCAGCCGATCCCGTAAAATGTATCCGTGGGATAGGAAATCACGCCCCCCTCATCCAGAATCCGGCTGACGCGGTCGATGTGGCGCTGCTGCGGGTTATCCGGATGAATGGGTAGAAACAATACCTTTTTTTTTGCGCCTGATTTTTTGGGAGGAGACATCTTTTTTTCCTTTGGTTCCTCTAGTGTTAATTTAGTGCTTTTCGTGTTAACTTAGGGGCTTTCGTGTGAATATGGACTTTATCTTATGCCTTTTTTCTGTTTTATTTGGCCTCTGCCTGGGCAGTTTTGCGAATGTGTGTATTTACCGTATTCCCCTGAACAAGTCAATCGTCCATCCCGCATCTTCATGCCCCCATTGTGGGGTCGAAATTCGATTTTTTGACAACATTCCCGTGATCAGCTACCTTTTGTTGATGGGCCGTTGCAGACAATGCCGGGCCTCCATCCCCATGCGATATCCTCTGGTGGAGGTTTTGATGGCGTTTTTAAGCCTGGCGCTTTTTGTCAGGTTCGGGTTTCAATTACAGACCCTTCAATCCATGGTGTTCGCCGGAACCCTGGTGATCCTCAGTTTTATCGATTTTGATCATAAAATTCTGCCCGACGTCCTGACCTTGCCGGGGATCGCAGTGGGGTGCCTGGTATCATTTCTGCCGGGGGGAATCTCCTGGGCCGATTCCCTCATTGGGCTGGCCGCAGGTGGGGGGTCTCTCTATCTCGTGGCCACCGCTTACGAACGAATTACGGGTAGGGAAGGCTTAGGTGGCGGCGATATAAAACTCCTGGCCATGATCGGCGCATGGATGGGCTGGCAGTCTCTGCCGCTCATTCTCTTGATGTCTTCCCTGAGTGGCGCTGTTATCGGTTCCGTTTTTATCCTGGTGGGCGGGAAAGGCGCGCGCACGCAGATCCCCTTTGGCCCGTTCCTTTCACTTGGGGCCCTGTCATATCTTTTTTTTGGACGTCAGATATCACTATGGTATCTTGGTCTTTTTGTCTGATACCTGAAGCCTGCAATCATGGAGGATTTAAAATTTGCGGGTTCCCCTCGTCTTCAACCGCTTGAGAACGGTCATCATCGCCAGTCTGGCGTTTTTAATCCTATCCGCCATGTTGCTCACCCATGTGGTGACGGCCAAACTCACGGAGCGTGACCTTATCAATGCACGCATACAAAGCGGTTGTGTGCTGCTCCAGGCCGTCACCATTATCGAAATCGATCATCAACCAAACTGGACGGCGGACCGGAAAAACAAACCCTTGGAAACGGATTTTGGCAGGCGTGTGGTATCCTTTCTCCATACGGGCGAATTTTCCGGGATTATGATTAAAGACAAATTGGGCTTAGCGGTGTTTTCGCATGGCCATTGGGGGGATAAGCCTTCCATTCAAAATACCGGGACCCGTTATTCTGCCCGGTCCACCCGCATTGAATTTTCAGGAAGGACCTGGGGGTTGTTCTGGCTGGCGCCTCGAGATGTGATCCTTTCATCGCCGCTGTGGATCAAAGGGCAATTTGCGGGCTCGGTTGCCATATTTTCCGATTTAAAACCCCTGTACCAAAAAATAAGGGCCTCCGAACCGGTCATTCTGGGCTATATCGGAATGAATGCACTGATACTGGTTCTTTTTGGTATTTATCTGCTTTCCCGAACGGTGGTTCGGCCCATTAATCGTCTCGTTGCCATGACCGAGACGTTTGATGGCACCATCCCCATGATGCAGAAAGACGAATCTCCCAACAACGAAATCGGTCAACTTTCACAATCCCTCAACCACATGTTAAGGCAGCTCGATGCCAATGAACGAAAGCTCAAAGAGAACATTTCGTCCCTGGAGGCGGCCAATCAGGAAATCAAGCGCGCACAGGATGAAATGGTGAAATCTGAAAAAATGGCCTCGGTGGGACGTCTGGCCACCGGTGTGGCCCACGAGATCGGCAATCCCCTGGGCATTATCCTGGGGTATATTGAGTTACTTTTGCGGGGAGATCTCTCCTCGTTGGAACAAAAAGATTTCCTTGTCAGGATGGAATCCGAGACCCGTCGGATTCACCGAATTATCCGGGATCTTCTTGATTTTTCAAGGCCGTCGGCCGTTGGGCAGGGTGATACCAATGCCAATGAAATCCTGGAAGAAGTTCTGGCCATTTTAAGCTCACAGCCTTTGTTTGAAACAGTTCAAGTCAGGCGTTTGCTTGAAGCGGAAACCGTCATTGTAAACGTAACGCAAGATTCTTTGAAGCAGGTTTTTTTAAACATTATCATGAACGCGGCTGATGCCATGGCTGACGAGCGGAGTTCTGCCGGAGATGCCAGGGAATCGATTTTGACCCTTGAAAGTTTTAACGAAGAAGGATTTCTGATCATACGGGTTTCAGATACGGGTTGCGGCATGAGCCCCGATGACATAAAACGTATTTTTGATCCGTTTTTTACAACCAAAGCGCCCGGAAAGGGTACGGGTCTGGGTCTTTCCATTTGCTACACGATTATGGATCAGGCAGGTGGCAGGATTCGTGCGGAAAGCGAACCCGGCGGGGGGACCACCATGACACTTGAGATGCCCCTGGGTGAAAAATGAGGAGATCTGTTGTGCCGAAAAGACGAGTGCTGGTGATTGATGACGAAAAAAACATGCGCCACATGCTGAAATTTATGCTGGAGAAGGAGCACTATTCGGTGTCATGCGCAGAAGATGGTTTGACGGCCCTTGAACGTATGGATCAAGATCCCTTCGATTATATCCTCTGTGACATCAGGATGCCGCGCATGGACGGCATGGCGTTTTTAAAGCAAGCCTACGAAAAATATCCTGAAAAAACATACATTATGATGTCCGCTTACGGCACCGTTGATACGGCCCTTGAGGCCATCAAAAAGGGCGCATACGACTATGTTTCGAAACCCTTCAAAACGGATGAAGTTCTTTTGACGCTCAAAAAGGCGGAAGAACGTGAACGGCTGAAGACGGAAAATTTGAACCTCAAGAAGAAAATGGAACAGATCCAGAACAAATATTCCTTTGGCAGTATCGTGGCCAGAAGTGAAGCCATGGCAAAGGTCTTTGATCTGGTCGGGAAAGTTGCGGAACATAAAACCACCGTATTAATTACCGGGGAGAGTGGTACGGGAAAAGAATTGATTGCGCAGGCGATACATTCCAATGGACAGCGGAAGGATGGCGCTTTGGTCTCCATTAATTGCGGCGGAATACCCGAAAATCTTCTTGAAAGCGAATTGTTCGGCTACAAAAAAGGGGCTTTTACCGATGCTACCCGGGACAAACCCGGCCATTTTGATGCAGCACACAAAGGGACCTTGTTTCTGGATGAAATCGGGGAATTGCCATTTCCCTTGCAGGTGAAGCTGTTGCGGGTATTACAGGAAGAAGAAATAACGCCATTGGGCGGAAGCGGTGCCAGAAAAATTGATGTTCGGGTCATCGCGGCCACTTCGAAGGATCTGGCCATAGAGGTGGAAAAAGGAAATTTCAGGGAGGATCTGTATTATCGGATCAACGTGTGGCCTATCCATTTGCCCCCCTTGAGAGACCGAAAGGGTGATCTTTCCCTTTTGACCGGATACTTCTTGGATCAATTCAACAACAAACTGGGAAAGGCCGTTGAAGGTCTGTCATCAGAGGCCATGGGCATGATTATGGATTACCATTGGCCGGGGAATGTCAGGGAGCTGGAAAATACCATTGAGCGGGCGGTTCTTCTGGCAGCGGGCCAATGGATAACCCCTGAAGATCTCCCTTCCAGACTGCTTACGCGCCGAAATTCCACTGAAGAAATCGATGGGTCGGAAGCGCTCTCCATCAAGCGCGCCACAAAACGTT
>JAFCZI010000214.1 GCA_019314425.1 Deltaproteobacteria bacterium
CCCTGGAAAAGATCTGATGTTTTGATGGCGTCGTAAAAAGTCCCATCTACTGCGTTGCAGTGATTTTTCAGAATATCAACATACTTACAGGTATGCCTACGATCCTGAAAAACCACTACGCCTTATATATGGGACCTTTTACAACGCCATCTATGGGTAGACTTTCACCAGACCATCATATTTTGAATTGACAAATCGGCGGAAATCCAGCAAATATGCCGGTGTAATCGGCAACGCATGATATAACCCATCAAGGATAGGCATGAAAACACCCGTTGAATCTGAAAATAAAGACAAAACAACCTATAAAGCAGCCATTGAGTATCTCTTCAGCCTTCAGAAATTCGGTATAAAATTCGGGCTGTCCAAGACTGAAAACCTGCTGGAAGCCTTGGGAAATCCACACCTCGGCCAGAACTATATCCATATTGCCGGCACCAACGGCAAAGGCTCGGTGGCCGCCTTTATGGGATCAATCCTGCAAGAGGCCGGGTATCGGGTCGGCATGTATATCTCACCCCACCTGGTCCGATTCACGGAACGCTTCAGCATCAACGGTGAAGAAATCAGCCGGGAAAAAACAGTTGAATTGATTGACGAATTACAGAGTGCCTTCAATCCTGACGAACCGCCCACCTTTTTTGAAGCCGTCACCGCCATGGCGTTCCTCTATTTTGCGAGGGAAAAAACGGATATCGCCATCATGGAAGTGGGCATGGGCGGACGGCTGGATGCCACCAATGTGATGATGCCACTGGTGACCGGCATTACCAACATTTCCATGGAACACCAGGAATACCTGGGAAACCAACTTTCTGATATTGCCCGGGAAAAGGCGGGCGTCATCAAAAAGGGGGTCGATGTGGTGACAGCCGTTACACAGCCCCGAATCATCGATCAACTCAAGGCCGTTGCCGAAGAACGTGGCGCCCCTTTCCGGCGGGTGGGCAAAGAGGTGAAGTACCGCAGCACCCCGTCCGGCCTTCATTTTTTCGGCCAATCCCGCAGCATCAAAGGTTTGCAGCTGGGGCTCAGGGGAATTCACCAGGCGCGCAACGCGGCACTGGCCCTGGGCATGATGGAATGCATTGAAACAAAAGGATTTCCCCACTCAACGGATCAGATAAGCCGTGGCCTGGCAAAGGCAGATTGGCCCGGACGAATGCAGGTCATCAGGGAAAATCCCACGATCCTCCTTGACGGCGCCCACAATTCCGCTGCGGTAAAAGCGTTGGTCCGGAGCATTTTATCGGACTTCTCATACGACAAGATGATCCTGGTCATCGGCATCATGGCGGACAAGGATATCGCCGCCCTGCTTCGCGCCATCGTACCCATCAGCGATCAGGTACTCTACACGCGACCCGTTTATTCGAGAGCGGCGGACCCCGGTATTCTGATGGAAAAAGCCCAGCCCCTGAACGTACCCGGTGAAATCGTTCCTTCTCTTGCCGAAGCGCTCAAAAAAGCAGAGGCGCTTGCCACCGCAAAGGATTTAATCGTCGTCTGTGGATCCCTTTTTACCGTTGGTGAAGCGTTAACCTGTTTTGATCCGATCCGCTATCACCCTTCTTCCGAACCGTTGGGTCGGCGTTATGTCTGAGCCTTTTTTTCATTTTGCCCTTTTTTGTTCAAGACAGCCTCGCCGTCGATCTGTCATCCAAAAAAAAGACCTTTGAAAACGACGATACCCCGTGGGAAATTACAGCCGACAGCCTCAGCTACAATGACAAGGAAGGCACTTACCACGCGCAGAACAATGTCGTTATCAAAAAAGCGGGTCAGGCCCTGTATACTCAATCGGCTGTTTTCGACACGAAAACCGGGATCGCCACGGCTTCCGGAGGGCTGAGGATCGAAACAGACGGCGACATCATTACCGGAAAGGGAGGGACCTTCAACCTCAATACACAGACCGGTGAAATCATTGACGGAAGTCTGTTCATGAAGGAAAACCATTACTATCTCAGCGGCAGTCAGATGCAGAAGACAGGGGAAAACACCTACGTCATCCATGATTGTACCATCACGACCTGCGACGGCGACAACCCCGACTGGACCATCACGGGGTCGGAAGTCAGGGTGACCATTGAAGGGTACGGCACGGTAAAGAATTCCGCCTTTCGAATTCGGGATCTCCCCATCATCTACATCCCCTATATGATTTTCCCGGCCAAAACAAAACGCCAATCCGGTCTGCTCCCTCCCAAGCTGGGTTACTCCACGCTCAATGGCGCAGAAGTGCAGGTCCCGTTTTACTGGGCCATTTCGGATCAGACCGATGCCACATTTTACCAGCGCTACATGTCCAAGCGAGGGTATATGCAGGGGATGGAATTTCGATACATCGAAAGTAAAAATTCAAAAGGCATTCTGGAATTCGACATCCTTTCGGACAAGGAATCCCGGAAAAACATGAGCGATGACGATGCGCTGGACATCAGCCCCTATGCCCGGACCAATCAAACCCGTTACTGGCTGAGAGGACGAGCAGACCAGGACCTTCCCCTGGGGGTTGTCGCCCGCCTTGACGGGGATTTTGTCAGCGATCAGGACTATCTCAGAGAGTTCGAGGAAAAGCTCTACGGTTTTGACATGCGTTCGAACCTGCAGGAAGAATCGAAGCGGCCAGTTCAGGAAAAACGTTCTCCGACGCGAAGGTCCGCCCTGAGGCTCAGTCGGGATGGAGAATCCTATACCCTTCAAGGCATTGCCAGCTACTTTCAGCAGGTCGAAAATTCCGAAACCAAAGATCTCATGGAGCAGCCTATCGGGGGGCTGAACTTTGATCTTCTTCAGGAACAGTTACTGGGGTGGCCGGTGTTTTTTAATTTGGAAACGGACTATGACCGTATCTGGAGCGATAAGGCTAACAAGGGACACGGTATCACCCTTTCTCCCCAGTTGAACTTCCCTTTCTGGCTTGGCCCCTACGTGGAGTTTGAGCCCTCCTTTCGTTACACCTATAATGCCCAGTGGGTTGATGATAACCAGGGCAATAAAAGCCATCGGTATCAGACCCTTTATGAGGCCAACACCCGACTGAGCACCAACGTGGAAAAATTCTTTGACACGTCCTGGGGAAACGCCACAAAATTGCGACACAAGATCTCCCCCTCCCTCTATTACACTTACCAGGGCTATGACAACGACGACAAAGAAGCCCCCTGGTTCAGTCCCATTGAGCAGGACGACAACGGAACCCCCTGGTTCCTCACGTTTAACCAGGATGAGGAGAATCAGAACAGGAACCGGGTGACCTTTTCCCTTGAAAACTTTCTGGATGCACGAATGGAGGATAAAAAGGGTAATGTAACCTACAACCAATGGGCTATTTTTCGGCTCAACCAGGGGTACGATATCCGGGAGACAACCAAGGATGGTGAAAACAGACCCCTGACCCCCCTGACTGCGGAGTTGATTGTGACGCCTTTTCCAACACTGGACCTGAGGGGCAGCACCGGATGGAATCACTACGAGAGCACCTTCACCCAGACAACCCTTTCCGGAGAATTCACCGTTAACCGATACGGCGGCAGACGCGACCACTATGAAATCAATTATCAGCACTACAAATACGAGGAAGAAGACCAGACCAACATCAATTTCCAGACCCATATCAACCTGGTTTACGGGTTTTCAGTGGGCGGGTCGCTTCAAAGGGATCTGGAAGTTGAAAAGAACATTTCCAGTTCCGGATGGCTCGGCTACCGGGGGCAATGCTGGGACGTCAAGCTGGGCGCCGGAAAAGAGAGCGGTGACACCACCTTTATCGTGGCTTTTCGCCTGGTGGGATTGGGCTCCGCTGGAAGTTGGTAAGACGGATTGCGGATTGCGGGTTGCGGAATATTCTTCTCGTTTCCAGCTTTACTGCCCCCTGCCCCCTGACAACTGCCCCCTAAACCTTGCCACGGCCAGCCATTCGATCCAGAGCTAAAACCATCAAAAACCCCACCACCGCAAGGCCAATGGCGAACGTCACCTCCCCGGTCCACTGCGTGGGAAGGATGTTTTCCTGAACAACAGGGACCACTTTCCCCCCGCTGCCCACGATACTTTCCAGGGTTTTTTTAAAGGGCCAGATCTTCCTCAGAGAGCCCAGCATCAGCCCTGTCAAAAACGCCACCATATAATCATGGTATTTTGTTAATAACCACCCCAGCAAGCGCGAGAAGGCGGCCAGGCCCACACATGCCCCCGCCGCAACGATAAAAAGGACCAGAAAATCCCTGTCGTTGACCGCTTCCAGGATATACTGGTATTTACCCATCAACACCAGGATGAAGGAACCGGATATGCCGGGGAGAATCATGGCACAAATGGCAATAGCCCCCGAAACGAAAAGAAACCATGACGCATTGGGGGTAGCGCCGGGTACGAGTCCCACCAGGAAATAAATACCGACCAGACCGGCCAGCAGGCTGCACCAGGTCAGAAGCCGCCAGTTTTTGACGCGCTTGCTGACCGTCACCACCGAGGCCAGAATCAACCCGAGAAAGAACGACCAGATCAGCACAGGCTCGTTTTGAAGGAGCCAGGAAAGGGCTTTTGAAAGGCTGAAAATGGCCAGAAGTATTCCGCATCCCACGGCCAGAAGAAAACACCATTGTATATGGTCCAGAAAATCCCGTATTTTCGCGGAAACGATCAGCTTCAGGCTTTTCAGATCAAAGGACCGTATGGCGTCAATCAGTTCTTCATAAATACCCAGGATAAAGGCCATGGTTCCGCCGGAAACGCCGGGCACCACATCCGCCGCGCCCATGCAGAAACCCTTGGCGGTCAGGAGCAAATATGCCCCAAAAGATCTGTTACGATTAGGTTGCATTGTATTTCCAATAGGGTTTCAAGGGGTTTGGCGTCGTAAAAAGTCCCATCTACTGCGTTGCATATAGGACCTTCCACAAAGCCATCATGCTGTCCATAGGCGCCTTGAAATACTCCGTCACAACACGGCATTTTGTCCTGAAAAGAAAAAAAACCGGGGTGGGTATCTCACGGAAATACATCGTCTCAAAATTGGCCATTCCTTTGGCAATAATCAAATCCGCTTCTCCCACAAGTGCCGAAAACGCTGAAGAAACATGCCGCCAATCAATCCCGGCACCATCCGTACCGGTATCCATGGTTTCACCGAACATACCGGACATACCGGACGATTCGAGCTCCGCGCCGGTCAAATCATTAAACCCCGGGCCTCCCTTGACCACCAATATCGTCCGCCGAGCAAGGCTTTGAACATATTTAAAAAGAGGGGTATCGAAGAAAACCTCGCCGGCATTATCCGTAAAATACAAAACCAGGCCCGGGTCCTTCGCCAGAAAATCCTGCAATCGGTCCAAATCGTCATGAAAATAGGCCAGCTCATGCCCAGCCTGTTCAGCAACACAGGCCAGCGCATCATCCGTGGAACGAAAGAAATCAAGGCTGTTTCCCAGAACCGCCAGGTTTACCAAAGACCGTAAATCACTGCCCACCTGCCCCTTAACATCTGAAAAAACCGATTTCGCCTGTGCCATTTCCTTTGTCTTGACAGGCTTGTAGGGATCCGCGACCCCTGACACCCCACGAATTACTCTCAGAATCTCATTGGCGGTCTCCGGAGAGGACCAGCCCCCCTTTTCCGCATCAGCCAGGATCTTTTTCGTTTCCGACCGTATATGCGACTGAAAAGTCAGTGCCTTGCCACCCACTATGCGGATCACATCCTCTGACAATCCTGCAAGGCAAACGGTACAACGAGGGTCGGGCTGAAGGGGTTTTATTCGCGGATCCGTCTTTAAATCGAAGCAAGAACTCAAATGATGACCTCCATTTGCGCCATGAATATACTAACGCGGCAGAGCCGCAGTCAATGAACTTTTTGTTTTTTGTGACGGAAAACCAGATGATAAGGTACTATAGGGCCTTACCGGGATTGTCAACCGATTTGTGAAACCGGGAATTTGTGCCATATGGTTTTGATTCCGGCCGATACGGGAAACCCCATCCCCCCCGTCCGGATCACTTGAGTATGCCCCTGCTGATTATTTGTTTGACGTTCAAAGAACATCCTATTATGTTCTGAGTACTAGGCTGGCCTGAGCACTGAGTT
>JAFCZI010000471.1 GCA_019314425.1 Deltaproteobacteria bacterium
CACCACCTTTACCGCAACCTTGTACCTGCCCCCGGCGCATTCATGGAACGGGGTTTTCAGTTCCAGGCTGCGGTCTTTTTTGGTGCGGAAGGACTGCCATTCGTTTTCAAAGATGAAATCCCCGGTCCAGTACTCCTCCGTCTCGCCAGTTTCCTCATTTTTGATACTGATAATCTCCCGTTTGGACTCAAAATCAAAGTCAACAGACCAGTAATCTATCCAGTCGGTCCAGTGCTTTGTCAGCGCCTCACGGGTGACAATGCCTTTTTTGTCCTTTATCACCTTGATGATCCGGCCCTGTTCCACCACAATTTTGTTTTTGCCGTTTTTAAGGGTTGCGGCAACATGGTCAATGGAATCCTGGGAGTAGAAGACCGAGAAATCAGTCAATTCAATAGCAAGGGCGTTTTTTTTCACAAGGGGTTTGACCTCGATGTAGGAGACATCGTGAAACACGACCTGGTTCTTTTCCACGGCCCGTTTATCGAATACGTCACGGGGGATGTACTTCATGGCCAGATCAATGCCCTTGGCCTTTGCCTCTTCCTGGATATTGGGAAAGAGCCCCATTTCAAACTCAAAGGCCAGCACATCCACCCTGGATATCCGTTTCCGGCGGCATTTCACCGGCCCCACCGCCACCACGCGCCCCGCCTTTTTGCCGTGAAAGCATTTGAAATTTTTAATAGGTTCGCCCCGGTAGGCATGCAGGATCAATTCAAGAAAATGTTTTTCTTTTGCTTCAAGCTGCCGCTGTTTTTCCTCTTCCCGCAAATTGGCGTTGCCTCTTCCCGCAAATTGGCGTTGACGCCGATATAGTGCTGACGTTCGTATTTGCCGAGATTAAGGATTTCAAAGGCCCGCCAGTCCTTCTTGTCTTTTTTGAGCTGCCGCTGGACCCCGATCATCCTTTTTCTGGTGGTGTGGATAGCGAATTTGCCAAGATCGGAGACGATCCATTTGCGGCCCAGTTTTTCGGCAACCGCAGCAGTGGTGCCGGAACCGCAGAAGAAGTCGGCAATGATGTCGTTTTCGTTGGTTCCAAGCGATAATACACGTTCCAGTAAATTGATTGACTTTTGTGTTGCGTATCCAGTTCGTTCGTGAGCTTGAGGTTGCACAGCATTGAGGTCGAGCCACAAACCTTGTATAGGAACACCAGGTATCTCATCAAGATAACGTTTTTGCTGGGGTACCGTACCTGGTTTTGTCTGAACTATTCTACCTTGCTTATATAGCTCTTTCATCTTCTCGGGACAATATCAGGTGGAGGATATGGTTGGTGGTTTTTTGGATATGGAGCGTCCGTCTTTGGCATTGCTTACAAATTAGACTCGTTTGATTCATACGTCCCTCGGTAACCATCTTTCTAGAGTCGAACCAAGCTAACCCTGCATCACCAGCGGTGCCACCAAACTTTTCCGCGTTAGCGCCGTAGCGCTTCTCGCCGTTTGGGAATTCCGGGGACACCATACTTAATTACCTTCTTCCATGTTGTGTAGCAAAGGGATCGCGTCTGTTTTTGATGATTTACAGGGGTGATATGTCGCCCTTGAATAAACCGGGAAATTCCTGTTTGGCGAATTGGATCAAGTCACTATCAGCAGCCATATCTTTTATCTTGAAACATTCCAGGTACTATACGGAGGAGCATCACAACACTTGAGGTGTCGCACAGAATAATCACTGATTTCTCCTCCTGGCAGGAATTACGAAGTCCTTCTTTTCAGTTCATCCATCAGGCCCTGGCATCGAGACTTGTATCAAGCCCAAGCCATTCCCACATTTTTTTTGTCGAACAATCCGGGAACTGTTCAGCTACAAGTTTCATAAAAAGCGGTGAAAATTCGAACAGCATTTCGACGTACGATCTGGGATCTTTTTCTTTAAATAGAATTTCACTCACTGTATGAAATTCCCTTTTCAGGTTGGATCCGCCCCGCCAAAATTTAAGCTCTTGAGAAGTCCAAGCGTGTTCAGACGCTGTGAACGATTATGGGTTATTTCATGAGCGTGACCAGCGTTGCTCCCCATCCGCCCGCATTTTCAGGAGCGGTTTTGAATGA
>JAFCZI010000215.1 GCA_019314425.1 Deltaproteobacteria bacterium
CCGAAGGTAGGTTTTGCAGAATTATCAGTAAGATTGAGCTTCACCCGAAGGTAGGTTTTCTCGGATAACACGCCATATGTCAAAAAAAATAAAAATCCTCATAGCGGACGACCGAAAGGAGGACAGACGTCTCCTTCGGAAGATGCTGGAAAGCAGGGGCCATGAGGTGCAAGAGGCCTCGGACGGTCGGGAGGGGCTTGAGATGCTCCGGCTTCACAAACCTGACCTGATCATCTCCGACGCCCTGATGCCGGAGATGGATGGTTTCCGGTTTCTGAGAAATGTCAAAAAGGATGAGGCACTGAAGACTACCCCCTTTATCTTCTATACGGCCACATACACAGGGGAAAAAGACGAGAAACTTGCTCTCGCTCTCGGAGCCCGCGCCTTTGTTGAGAAGCCCGTGCCGCCCGATGAATTTCTGGAGAGATTGGAGACCATCATTCAACAGATAGAGGCTAAGGCGCAACCGGCCCCGGTAGCGTTGATCGAGGAGGAAGAGGCGTATCTCAGACAATACTCCGATGTTGTAGCGAGCAGGCTTGAAGAAAAGGTGGCAGAGCTCGAAAAGGCAAATCAGGATCTCCAAACAGAGATTTCAGAGCGAAAGCAGGCCGAGGAAGCGCTGAAAAAACGCTCCCACGATCTTGAAGAGCGGATGAAGGAATTGCATTGCCTGTACGGTATCACCCGTCTTGTCGAGAAATCCGATACCCCATATGAAGCGCTGATTCAAGGAATCGTCGAGCTCATGCCCCCCGCGTGGCAGTATCCTGAAATCACCTGTGCTCGAATCATCCTTGAAGACCGGGCGTTTAAAACGGATAACTTCAAAGAAACCATTTGGAAGCAGACTCGCGACATTATTTCGGATGGAGAAAAAATCGGCGTAGTGGAGGTCTTTTATCTTGAAGAACGACCGGAGAGTGATGACGGGCCTTTCATGAGGGAAGAGACAGAACTGATAAATGCCTGCGCAAAACGATTGGGGCGGATTGTTGAGCGCTTGCGGATTGCTAAAAAAGAACAGCGTCTCCAGTCCCAGCTCCAGCAGGCCCAGAAGATGGAAGCCATCGGTACCCTGGCCGGAGGTATTTCCCATGATTTTAACAATATCCTCTCTGTCGTCCTTGGATACACGGAATTGGCCTTACAGACCAGTGGCGAGGGTTCATTGCTGACCCGTAATTTACATGAGGTCTACAATGCCGGAAAGCGTGCCAGGGACCTGATCAACCATATTCTTACCTTCAGCCGCCAGGCCGAGCATGAAGAACCCATTCCGGTTCAGGTGAAACTCATCGTAAACGAGACCCTCAAACTGCTCAGGGCATCTTTGCCCTCGACCATAGAAATAAGGCAGGACACGCAGAGTGATGCAACCATCATGGCTGATCCGACTCAAATCCATCGGGTACTGATGAACCTTTGCACCAACGCGGGCCATGCCATGCAGAAAAATGGCGGCATCCTTGAGGTGAACCTTGTAAACGTGGAGGTTGACGCAGACTTTGCGGCCCGGCACCTCGATATGTTTCCAGGGCCGTACTTGAAGCTGACCGTAAGCGACACCGGTTACGGTATAGATCCGACCCTTATAGACCGTGTATTTGATCTTTACTTCACCACAAAGGAAAAAGGGGAAGGAACCGGGATGGGGCTTTCGGTTGTCAGTGGAATCGTCAAGAGTTATGGCGGCGCCATTACGGTTTACAGCGAACCGGGAAAGGGGACCACCTTTAATGTCTTTTTACCTGTTCTTGAAGGCGTGGTGGAATCAAAAACCCAGAACGAAGCCCCCCTCCCCGGGGGAGATGAGCGGATCCTTTTCGTTGATGATGAACCCATGATTGTTGACGTTGGCAGACAACTGCTGGGGAATTTAGGCTATGATGTTGTTGGAACCGTTAGCAGTCTTGAAGCCCTGGATTTATTCAGGTCGAACCCTGAAGGGTTTGATCTGGTTATCACGGACATGACCATGCCACACATGACAGGGGATATCCTTGCAAAAGAAATCATGAAGCTCAAGCCGGGTATCCCGATTATCCTGTGTACGGGCTACAGCGAATTCGCATCGGAAGAAGGGGTGAAAGCACTGGGTATCAGTGCATTTGCCATGAAGCCGCTCTTAAAACGGGAACTGGCCACTGCTGTCAGAGGGGTGCTGGATGATATCTAAGCGGAGCGGGCGTTGCTGCGGGCACTCGAAACAGCGCCTGAAAACATCAACTTTCTGGCCGCTGCCGCGCAATATTATGTGAAGCATGCGCAGTATGAAAAGGCAAAGCTGATGACTGAAAGGATTGCCGCAGTGCAAGCCAAAGATCGCGCAGGCGCCCCTTAATTTAAGACTACCGAGGCAGTTTCAAAACGCCCCCTTTTGCCCAATATCCGCGTCAGGCTCAAATTTTAATCCTCCAAATACTCAAGGTATTCCTGTGGTTAAAATTTTCGCTTTCCTTGATCTTGAACAAAATTGAACATTTTGAAACTGCCTCTACCGGGATTTAATTTCCCGGATGGACAATCAGATTCTGTCCCGGGTGAATGGGATCTCGCGGACTAATGCGATTCCAGATGAGCAGTGCGGTGACCGGCACATTGTGGCGGCGGGCGATGGTGGAGAGATTGTCACCCGGTCGCACCACATAGACCCGGCCTTTGTGGTCTTCCGCATAGGCTTTGAGCAGATTAGAAAACCGTTTCTGAAAACCTGTCAGGGACCCCTTTGGTATAAGGAGTTCGTGGTCACCCTTTGAAAGATAGTGTCCCCGGACTTCCGGATTGAGGTCCTTGATGACCTTGAAGCGGGTCTTTGCCGCCTTTGCCACAAGTTTGATGGGCGTTTCGCGGCCGCATTTCAGCTGAACCCTGTCAAAGGATAAAAGTGGGTAACGGTCTTTCCCGGACAGGCTGAAACCATACTTCTCCGGATCGGAAAAAATGAGCTTGATGGCGAGAATGCGAAAGAGAAAGTGCTGGGTTTCAAGGGGCAGGTAAAGATCGTAGTAGTTCATGGAGTCCTGCGCCAGTATCTCACCCAGCAGACCTTTTTCTCCCATATTGTAGGCGGCGGCTGCCAACGTCCACGAACCCAGTTCCTGGTGAAGGGATTTGAAATAGCGGATGGCGGCCCGGGTGGATGCGAACGGATTCCGTCTTTCGTCAATCCGATCGTTGATGACGAGCCCATATTTTCGCCCGGTGGGTCTTACGAACTGCCAGAAACCGATAGCCCCCCGGCTGGATCCCGCATGGGGTCTCAAAGCACTTTCTGCAATGGCCACATATTTGAGGTCATCGGGCAATCCGTTTTTCTTGAGCAGTTTTTCCATATGGGGCAGATAACGTCCCGCCCGTTTCAGCCACAGGATTACCTGGGGGCGATTCCAGAGGATCAGCAGCAGTTCCCGTTCGAACCGTTGTCTCACATCCGGGTTGTTCATGGGGACCGGTTCACCACAGAAATTCTGGCTGGGGGGGATTTTTAACGACGCCATCAAAGCGGGAATCCTCGCCGGTTCAATGGCTTTTGCTTCGGCACCCTCTCCAAACAGAAACCCTGCAATCATTGCCAATATGATGAGCCATCTCATGTGCTTCCCTTTCCCTTAGTCACGGTGTTCTCCTTAACCTGCTGCTTCTGATTTGTGGTAGCCAACGCCCTGCGCATGATCGAAGGCGTGGAAAAGCTGAAAAACTGGGTAGGTTTTTTAACGGGGTGAAAGAGCGAATGATGGACACCTGCTCTGACACAGGGTGCTCATAACTGCGCTTCTTTCTCCAAAGTCTCCTCTCCCTTGATTTTCTTGATGATCTTGGGGATAAAGAAAGAGGATACGAACAGACCGACGGAGAAGAATACTTTGAAAGAGATCAGTTCTCCCCAGTTCCCGGAGGCCCAGACTTCTTTCACCGTCCCCACGAAAAAAGTAAAAATAAAGGTCCCCACAATAATCCCCAGGCCGGTTCCGAAGAAATAGTCCCGGAACCTCACCTTTGTAAGACCCATCCCGAAATTCATGGGAGTGAAAGGAAAATAGAGGAGGCGGAGATAGAGCACGGTGGCAAAGCCGTTTTTTTCGATACCGTCATCATATTTCTTCAACCGGCCGCCGATGATTGATGCAGCGAACTCCCTGCCCAGAGTCCGGCCGATAATAAAGGCCGCGTTCGCACCCAGCATGGCCCCGATCCAGACATACAGAAAGCCCCAATAGGGTCCAAAAATGGCCGCCCCCAACCCGGTAAGAAGGGTCCCCGGCAGAAACAGGCACACCCCTACGGCATAGAAAGCTATATAGGCAACGGGCGCCCATATGCCCGCACCCTCCTCCAGCAAACGACCCAGTGCCTCAGCCGTTAGATATCCCCTGACCGGTGTGAATCGCACCAAACAAATAGCCAACACGACGAAAGCAATCAAGATGGCTATCTTCATAAAGGCTTTCTTCCGGTTCTTTGGAGTTGCTTGGATTGTTTCATTCATTTGTTTGGCCCTCCCAAAAAGATACCCCCATGATTATGGGCCATTGGCTAATCCCGAAGCGCCTCATGGAGCTTCCGGGTGAAACTCAGGAAAGCGCTGCCGTCCCTTGATCTGGGCCGTGGCAAATCGATACGGATCTCTTCGCGGATCCGCCCCGGGTTCTTGCCCATGAAAAGGATTTTGTCCGCCAGAATCACCGCTTCATTCACGTCATGGGTGACAAA
>JAFCZI010000023.1 GCA_019314425.1 Deltaproteobacteria bacterium
GAACCCGTTCACTATGGGTTTGTGTGGGATTATGAGCTGGCCATTTCAATGGGGGCGATGGGTCGGCCTGATCTCTTTCCGGCTCAAAATTGTAATGGTTCCGGCTTGTCCGGGTTAGGGTGTAGACGGTCAGCATGTTTTAGCCAATTTTTTTCAAATATTGTCGTTCAATCGTACTCATCTTTTGCATACCTCTAAAACTTCGAATTTTACCCTGCACCCTGACAACTGTCCCCTGCACGCTGTTAACGGTTACAAGGATTTTTCCTTGACAAACCTGTTCGGCAACAGATAAATAGCTTTTGAAACAGTTGGGCGGAATTCAAATTGGACCTGGTTTTAGATTTCTGCCCCGTCATTTACCTATACTACAAAAAGCGGAACAAACAATGCAACTGACTGAAAAGCAGATAGATTATTGTATGGAATGCGGCGTATGCACCGGAAGCTGTCCGGTCAACAAAGTGCTTCCGACCTTTTCACCGAGGCAGATGATTAAAAAGGCGTTGCGGGATCCCGCCGGAGAGCCATACCTTGACCCCGGTCTCTGGGCGTGTTTGGGTTGTGCTCGGTGCAGCACACGATGTCCGGTTGGAATCGACTTCCCGGAATTTGTACGTTTTCTCAGACAGAAGGCGCGGGACGCCGGAAATCTTCCCCACGAAAGCCACCACGGGATTATGCAGTGTGTGGCTGATCTTCAATTGAGCAACCGAACCCAGAATCGAACGGCTTGGGCTGAGGGGGTGGGAGATTTTGCGGAAACCGGGGATATCTTTTACTTTGTGGGATGCCTGCCCTATTTTGAAGTGGTTTTTGAATACTTGGAATTGTCTCCTCTGGAGAGCGCGCGAAGCGTTCTTAAATTGCTGAACCGGATGGGCATTACCCCCGTCATCAGCAATGAAGAGCGGTGTTGCGGACATGACGCGTTTGCCGTCGGCAATGAAGAGAAATTTCGCAAACTGGCGGAACGAAACCTGGAGGTGATAAAGTCTTCCGGGGCAAAGACAGTCCTGTTCAGCTGCCCGGAAGGGTACACCACGTTCAAGAAGCAATATCCAAAATATTTTGGCAGCCTGCCCTTTGAAGTGCTGCATATGAGCGAGTTTCTGGCCCGTGAGCTGCCCGAGTCCGGGCTTGTCTTCAATCCTTCTGCAAACGGCGGTGTTACATTTCATGATCCCTGCCGCCTGGGACGGGGCGCCGGGATTTTTGATGCGCCAAGGGATCTGTTAAAGTGTATTCCGGAGACGACATTGGTGGAGATGGGACGCAACAGGGAGAACGCACTCTGCTGTGGAACAAGCGCATGGATGGAGTGTTCGAATTGCTCAAAGGCCATGCGGCTTGAACGATTGCAGGAGGCCCTTGACACGGGGACCCATACCATGATCACGGCGTGCCCCAAATGCCAGATTCACTTCACCTGCGCCCAGCGCACGGCGGAAATGGATTTGAGGATTACGGACATTTACGCCTATCTTTCCGAGCATCTCAGCAGTGAATGAGAAACGTAAGGAGTTGTTACAATGAAATCTGAGAAAGATCAAAAAGTACAAGGCGCCGTGATGGTGGTCGGCGGCGGTATCGCCGGCATGCAGTCGGCCCTGGACCTGGCGGACGCAGGGTTTTATGTCCATCTGGTGGAAAAAACACCGGCCATCGGTGGTGTGATGGCCCAGTTGGACAAGACGTTTCCCACCAACGATTGCGCCATGTGAATTATTTCTCCGAAACTGGTCGAGGTCGGCCGGCATACCAATATTGAACTTCACACCTGCTCAGACGTGGATGAGGTGAATGGGGAAGAAGGAAACTTTGAAGTTATCCTCACCAAAACGCCGCGATACATTGATCCTGATGTCTGTACCGCATGCGGGGATTGCGCGGTGGCATGCCCTGTGGAAAGGCCCAGCGAATACGATGTGGCGCTGGTGAACCGCAAGGCCGCTTACAAGTCCTATGCCCAGGCCATTCCCGGAGGTTTTGCCATCGAGAAATTGGATCTGGCGCCGTGTCGAATGGCCTGTCCGGCCAACCTGAATGTGCAGGGATATGTTCAGATGATCAAGGTGGGAAAATACCGGGAAGCTATTGAGGTCATCCTGCGAAACCTGCCGTTTCCCGGGGCTCTGGGGCGTATTTGTCCCCATCCTTGTGAAAAGAGTTGCAGACGCCTCGAAGTGGACGAGGCCATTTCCATTCGGGAACTCAAGCGTTTTGCTGCAGACCAGGTTGATTTGGCAGATATCCCGGTGCCTGAAATTACGCCTCGCGACGAAAAAGTAGCCATTATCGGTGCAGGTCCCGCAGGACTTACCGCTGCGTATTTTCTGGCTCTTGACGGCTATTCCGTGACGGTTTATGAGGCCATGCCCGAAGCTGGCGGCATGATGCGTTACGGTATTCCCGAACATCGGCTGCCGCGGTCTGTGCTGGATGCGGAAATCGGAAATCTCAAGCGATACGGGATCGAGATTCAGACCAATGTGGCCATTGGCAAGGACCTCACCCTTGAAGATCTGCGGACCCATGGGGCCAAGGCCATGTTTATCGGCAGCGGCGCTTGGAAGGGGCTCCGGTTGGGCTTGCCTGGTGAGGACCATGAACAGGTGCTTCATGTGACCACCCTTATGCGGCAGGTTGAGCTGGGAGAACGTGACAGCCTAAAAGGCCGCGTAGTGGTCCTGGGGGCCGGTCACTCCGGCATCGATGCCGCTCGGGTGGCGCTTCGTCTGGGGGCTGACAGCGTTCACATGGTGGATCCTTTTTCACAGGAGCAGATGCCCTATTCGCCGGAGGACACACGGGAGATAGAGGCGGAAGGGGCGCGGGTTCTTTTCCAGTCGGCGCCAAGGCGGGTTACCATTGAAAATGACCGTATCGCGGGGGTTGAGTGTCTTCGCACCCGGCTGACCGGAAAGGATACCACAGGTCGCCGAAAATTCATTCCCATTGAGGGATCGGAGTTCTTTATCGAAGCGGAGCATGTGATTTCCGCTATTGGCCAGGAACCGGATCTTGATTTTCTGAAGGAAGGCCAGACCCAACTGGAGATTTCAAAATGGAATCACCTGGTGGTTAATCCCGAGACTCTCCAAACCAGCGAGCCGGGTATTTTTGCGGGTGGCGATGCCATTACCGGCGCAGCGACCGTGATTGAAGCGGTGGAAGCGGGTAAAAGAGCTGCCGGCTATATGGCCAAATATCTGCAGGGTGAAACCCTTCCAACCGAGTGGATCGACGAGCCTCCCATGGGAGATGACTGGACCGATGTCCCAGAAGATATTGAGGAAAAGCAAAGGCTTCAGGTTCCATCCCTTGCCATGGAGAAGAGGAAGTCAGGCTTTGACGAGATCACGCTGTGCGCCGATGAAACCGCAGCCCGGGAAGAAGCCGGTCGTTGCCTCAATTGCGGTGGATGCTGTGAATGTTACGAGTGCGTGAAAGCGTGCAAGGCTGAGGCGGTCACGCTCAAAACCCATGCCCAGCAGGTTGAGCAGCTAAAGCTTAGCGTGGGTGCGGTGATCCTGTCTCCCGGCTTTAAACCCTTTGATCCCAGTCAGTTCGATACCTATCATTATACTACCTATCCCAACGTGGTGACCAGTATGGAGTTTGAGCGGACTCTGAGCGCCACGGGACCCAGCATGGGACATTTGCAGCGGCCGTCTGACGGTCAGGCGCCCAGAAAAATTGCCTGGTTGCAGTGCGTGGGGTCCAGGGACCTCAACCGTTGCGATCATCCCTATTGCTCTTCTGTTTGCTGCATGTATGCGGTGAAAGAGGCGGTGATCGCCAAAGAACATGCGGGCGGCGAGTTGGACGCGGCCATCTTTTTCATGGACATGCGGACCTATGGAAAGGATTTTGAACGCTACTATGACCGTGCCAGGGATGAGCAGGGGGTTCGGTTCATTCGATCCCGAATTCATTCCGTCTCGGAAGACAGCGAGACCCACAACCCCATCCTGGAATATGTGGATGAAAATGGGGTCTTTCAATTGGAACAATTTGATTTGGTGGTCCTTTCCGTCGGCCTTGAAACCCAAGATTCCCTGGTGGAGCTGGCCGAAAAGTTGGAAGTGGCGATGGATACCGACAAATTCGTGGAAACCAGTATCTTTAACCCGGTCGAGACCTCGCGGCCCGGCATTTATGTGTGCGGGGCTTTTCAGGAACCCAAGGACATTCCTCTGTCTGTTATGGAGGCCAGTGCGGCGGCTTGCGATGCCAAAGGAAAGCTTTCAGCGGCCCGGGGTACGCAGGTGACAGAGAGAAGCTACCCGGAAGAGCGGGATGTTTCCCGGGAAGAACCGCGTATTGGGGTCTTCGTGTGCAATTGCGGTATTAATATCGGCGGCATTGTCAATGTCCCTGAGGTGGTGGAATATGCCAAGACCCTTCCGGGTGTGGCCTATGTGGACGAAAACCTCTTTACTTGTTCCCAGGATACCCAGGACGTCATGAGGGATGTTATCGAGCGTGAGGGATTGAACCGCGTTGTCGTCGCGGCCTGCACCCCGCGGACCCATGAACCTCTGTTCCAGGAAACCCTGCGGGATGCGGGTTTGAATAAATATCTCTTTGAGATGGCCAATATTCGCAACCAGTGCTCCTGGGTTCATAGCAAGGAAAAAGATGCGGCCACCCAGAAATCCAAGGACCTGGTGCGGATGGCCGTGGCCCGGGCTCAATTAATTCAGCCCCTGCCCCAGCCCACCATTCAAGTTGACAGCAAGGCCCTGGTGATTGGGGGCGGCATCGCCGGCATGGCTGCGGCCGTGGGACTGGCCGATCAGGGATACCATACCTATCTGGTGGAGCAGACCGGCCAATTGGGCGGCAATGCCCTGATGCTCAATGAGACCTGGCGGGGAGACAAGATTTCCGACGCCCTGAAAGGGATGGTTCAGCAGGTGGAGAACCATCCGTTGGTTGATGTCTACAAAGAGGCCGCCATCAAGGATGCTGCCGGGTTTGTGGGTAATTTTGAAACCACCATTTCGCACAACGGAACCGAAACCACCCTGAAGCATGGGGCCGTGGTGGTGGCGGTGGGCGGCGAGGAACTCAAACCCTCTGAATATCTCTATGGTGAGGATGATCGGGTGTTGTCTCACCTGCAATTTGATGCGGCTCTCATGGCTGAAGACGAGCGGGTGAAAAAGGCGGGTTCCGCCGTGTTCATCCAATGCGTGGGGTCCCGGGAACCGGAAAGGCCCTACTGTTCAAAGGTCTGTTGCACCCACAGCATCAAATCGGCATTGGAATTGAAAGAAATCAATCCCGACATGGATGTTTTTGTGCTGTATCGGGACATCCGGACTTACGGACAAAGAGAAGCCCTTTACCGCAAGGCCAGAGAAAAAGGTGTGATCTTCATCCGGTACGATCTGGAACACAAACCACAAGTTCAAAAAGAGGGCAAACAACTGGTGGTGACGGTCATGGACCATATCCTGGGTCGGGAAATTCAAATGAACCCTGATCTGCTGGTCCTGGCATCCGCCGTTGTACCCCGGGATAACGAAAGCCTGGCCCAGATGTACAAACTCTCCCTGAATGAAGATGGTTTCTTTATGGAGGCCCATGCCAAGCTGAGGCCCGTTGAGTTCGCATCGGAAGGGATTTTCATGGCGGGCATGGCGCATTATCCAAAGCCCATCGAGGAGAGTGTGGCGCAGGCCAAGGCCGCTGCATCCAGGGCATCCGTGGTGCTGTCCAAGGAAGAACTTTCCGTGGAAGGGGTGGTGTCCCATGTGGATGAACACTATTGCATCGGTTGCGGTATGTGCGAGGAGGCTTGTCCCTACGGCGCCATCGGCTTGGTGGACTTGGAAGGCGGCGGGAAGGTGTCCCGGGTGCAACCGGCTCTCTGCAAGGGGTGCGGCGCCTGTGCCGTGGCTTGTCCCACGGGGGCGGCGGCTATCTTTCATTATGACGATGGAGAAGTATTAAGCATGGTTAACGCGGCCCTGGATTGATGATTGACGATTGATGATCCGACCGTCGTAGTCATTTTGGCGGAGTCGGCTTGATGACAATACGCAATCCGAACGGAGTTTCTTATGAGTGACGTATTTGATCCCAAGATCGTAACATTTGCATGCAACTGGTGCGCCTATTCTGCCGCTGATCTGGCAGGGGTGAGCCGTTTTCAATATCCGCCCAACATGAGAATTATCCGGGTCATGTGTTCCGGTAGGATAAACCCGAATTTTATTCTCAAGGCGTTTCAACAGGGCGCGGATGGCGTTCTGGTGTCCGGGTGACACTTCGGTGACTGTCATTACCTGGATGGTAATGTAAAAGCGGAAAAGATGTTTGAACTGACACAGAAACTGATCAAGCTCTTAGGCATTGATCTGGAAAGGCTCAGACTCGAGTGGATTTCCTCGGCTGAAGGGACCCGGTTTGCCGAGGTGGCCAGGGAGTTCACGGAAAAGATCCGTTCCCTGGGGCCGGCTACATTGAAGCAGGCGGCTTGATAAAAAGCTGTTAGCGATTAGCTGTTGGCTAAAACCTAATGGCTAATGGCTAATAGCTAAAAAAATAGGAGAATGACCGTGAGTAAGGATATTCTTGTAATTGGGGGCGGCATTGCGGGGATCCAGTCGTCATTGGATCTGGCCGAGATGGGGTTCAAGGTCCACCTGGTGGAACGACTCCCCAGCATCGGCGGGAAAATGGCGCAACTGGATAAGACATTTCCCACCAACGATTGCGCCATCTGAATCCTTTCGCCCAAGATGCTGGATGTCGGTCGACATCCCAATATCGAACTTCTGGCGTATTCCGAAGTTCTGGAAGTCAAAGGGGAAGAAGGCGATTTCAAGGTTACCGTCAAACGGAAGGCCCGTTATGTGGACGAGGACAAGTGCACGGGTTGCGGTGCCTGTAAGGAGAAATGTCCCACCGTGATTCCCGATGCCTTTGAAGAAGGTCTGGGAACCCGTCGGGCCATTTATAGCTGGTTTGCCCAGGGCATTCCGTCTACCCATACCATTGATTCGGATCATTGTCGGCAGTTGAACGGCAAAAAATGCGGCATCTGCGCCAAGGTTTGCCAGGCCGATGCCATCAATTTTGATCAGAAGGACCGAATTGTTGATCTGGACGTGGGGGCCATTATTGTGGCTTCCGGTTATGAGGTGTTTGATCCCTCTCGTATTCCGGAATACCAGTATCGTGAGATTCCCAATGTGGTGACGGCTATTGAGCTTGAAAGATTGTTGAGCGCCAGCGGTCCCACCAGCGGCCATCTGGATCGACCTTCGGATCTGGCTGTGGAAGCAGAGATCGAAATCCTGAAGAAAGCCCATGGAAAATCGCAAAAACAACTGGCCAAACTGGAGGAAAAGTTTGGTGAGGCGTCCTCCGGGTTTTACGCTAAATTCAAAAAGGGTGAATACGAGGGTGATCAGGACCGGGAAAAATGGGCACAGAAATATGAAAAACATTTGACTATTGAAGAACCGCTTCTGAAGCTTGAAAAACAGGCTGAGGGGTTTCAAGCGGCCAAAAAACTGGCTTTCATTCAGTGCGTGGGCTCCCGGGATCTTCGATTTTATCCCTTTTGTTCCGGTTATTGTTGTATGCATTCCATCAAGGAAGCGATTATCGCCAGGGAACATGGACCGGAAACCACCTCAACCATTTTCGGTATGGATATTCGCGCGGTGGGAAAAGGGTTTGAGGAGTATAAGGTGCGCGGCGGCGAGCAGTCCGGTGTTACCTATGTGCGGGGACGGATCGCGGAGATCAACGAAGGCCCCGACCATAACCCCGTGTTGACCTACGAGGATACCCGCGAGGGAAAGGTCAAGAACGAGGCTTTTGACCTGGTGATTCTGGCTACGGCCTGCGCCCCGTCCAGCGGAAACGTCCCATTGGCGGAGATCCTCGGCATTGAACTGAACCCTTTCGGTTTTTTTAAGACCGACACGTCACAACCTATGGACACAACCCGGGCCGGAATCTTTACCTGCGGTTGTGCGCACAGCCCGATCGATATTCCGGAATCCGTGGCTCAGGCCAGCGGAGCGGCCGCCCGAGCGGCGAGGACGATTATGAGCGCTGATATGCGCAAGGCATCATGAAGGAGTCTGCCAGCATGAGCAAGAAAGAGAAAAAACAATCCAATGCCCAGGCCAAACGGATCGGTGTGTTTATCTGCGATTGCGGGTCTAATATTGCCGGGCACCTGGACTGCCCTGAGGTGACCCGTTACGCAGCCACTCTTCCAGGCGTGGTGTATGCCAAGGAGAACCTTTATACCTGCTCTGAAGCGGGCATCGGGGAGATCATGAACGGGATCAAGGAAAATGATCTGAATCGGGTGGTGGTGGCGTCTTGCTCCCCCCGAACCCACCAACCGCTTTTTTGCAGTTCCTGTGCCCAGGCCGGGTTGAATCCGTATCTGTTCGAAATGGCCAATATCCGCGACCAGTGTTCGTGGGTGCATATGGGAAACAAAGAAGGGGGTACCGAAAAAGCCAAGGATCTGGTGCGCATGGCCGTGGCCAAGGCGGCGTTCCTTGAGCCGCAGCAGGAGATCGAGGCTGACTTAACCCCGCGGGTGATAGTGCTGGGCGGCGGTGTGGCCGGTCTTTCCGCCGTGGAGACCCTGGCGGATATGGGCCTTGATGTGGTTCTGGTGGAACAGGCCCCCGAACTGGGCGGTTTCTTAAACCGGATTGACCGCCTGCCTTCAGGGGAAAAAGCGTCTGACCGTCTGTCTGCCCTGGTGGAAAGCGTTCGTTCAAAATCGAATGTGAAGATCTATCTGAATGCCGAAGCGAAAACGGTGGGCGGATATATCGGCAATTACGAAATCGGCGTTCGTCAGGCGGACGGTTCCATTGTGGATGAACTGGTGGGATGCATTGCCGTGGCAACCGGGGCGCTGCCCTTGGTGCCGCAGGGCCTTTACGGGTATGACGGAAAGAAGGTCATCACTCAGGCGGAGCTGGAAGAACGGTTTATTGAAGGGAAATTCGATTCACAGCGGGTGGTCATGATTCAATGTGTGGGCGCTCGTTCTGAAGAGCGGAAATATTGTTCCCGCATCTGCTGCCAGACTGCGGTCAAGAACGCGCAGTTTATCAAACAACGAAATCCCGATGCCCATGTGCATATCCTCTATCGGGATATGCAGATGTACGGCACGGGAAAGGAAAAGATGCTGTGGGATGCCCGGGGGGAGGGCGTTCGCTTTGATGTTTATGATCCCGAACAACCCCCGGAAGTGAACGATGGCGAGGTCCGTTTTTTTCAGGTGCTCACCGGCGATACCGAAACGATTCCGTGCGATCTGGTGGTCCTGTCGACGCCTCTGATTCCACGGGAAGATGCACCGGATCTGTCCAAGCTCTTGAGGGTGCCCATTGACCGGAACCATTTCTTTATGGAAGCCCACGCCAAATTGCGGCCACTGGATTTTGCGACGGACGGCATCTTTGTTTGCGGTTCCGCCCGTTATCCCGCCAATGTGGAAGAGGCAATATCCCAGGGTCTGGGGGTGGCGTCCAGGATCGGCACGATCCTTTTCAAAGACAAACTGGTGACCAGCGCCATTGTGGCGGAAATCAATCCGGATACTTGCGTCGGGTGCCAGGGGTGCATGGAAATGTGCCCCTATGACGCCATACAGTATTTACCCGAAAAAAGAATTTGCGAGGTAAACCGGATCCTTTGCAAGGGCTGTGGGTGTTGTGCCGCCACATGTCCGTCCCAGAGCGCCATGCTGAAAGGTTACAAGCCGCAGCAGTTGCTGAGTCAGATCAGGGCGGTTTGCTGAGATCGCTATTGGCTGTTAGCGGTTAATAGCTAATAGCTAACGGCTAATAGCTTCTTTTAATACTACGAGGACCCATTATGAGTGACGTTAATTTTGAACCCAAAATTGTTTGCTTTTTGTGTACGTGGTGAGCATACGCCGCTGCTGACCTGGCTGGGGTTAGTCGACTGCAGTATCCAACGAACATCAGGATTGTTCGGGTGATGTGTTCCGGGAGTGTATCCCCTCACCATATTCTGAGGGCATTTCAACAGGGCGTGGACGGCGTGTTTGTGGGTGGGTGACACCTGGGCGACTGCCATTACCTGTATGGTAATTATGCGACCAAAAAGAGAATCAGTTTTTTAAGAGACCTGCTGGGTTTCGTCGGGATTGAGTCGGACCGGCTTCGATCCAGGTGGGTATCTTCAGCGGAAGGGCCGGAATTCGCCCACGAAGTCATCGATTTTATTGACAGTCTCAAAGCAATGGGTCCGTCGCCGTTGAAGCAGCCGGAAAGAGCGGCGCTTCGTGCGGCCTGATGCCGTTGGCGGAATCGATAACCTTAAAACCTAAAACTTAAAACTGCGGCTCTGCCGCTTTAGGATGTTTCCATGAGTGAAAATGTAAGGAACAAGGTCAAAGAGCTGTTGGGTTTAGGGAAGATAAATGGTTTTTTAGGCCTGAGCAATAAATATGGCCACATCGGTCCCCACCTTTTCACCGATGAAAAGGATCTGGATCATCTGGTGGTGGGGGATTGGGAGCAACCGGGGGATACCCGGTATACACTCAATAAACAGCTTATTCACATCGCCTTGAAGTATCCGGAGGAGACCTTCGGTGTCCTGGTGCGGGGTTGCGATGAGCGAGGCCTGAAATCCCTTTACACCTGGAACCAGCTGAATCTGGAAAAAGTGGTTCCCGTGGGAGTGGCCTGCCCGCCGATGCTGGCGGCCTATTGCGAATGCCGGAAACCGTTTCCCGATGAATTTGTGGAAGGGGAAAAAACCGACGGGGTGGAGGCCCTTTCCGTGGCCAAAATTGACCACCTCGATCTGGCAGGGCGGTTTGACTATTGGACGGATGCTTTTTCCAGGTGCATCAAGTGCTATGGATGCCGGGATGTGTGCCCCATGTGTTTTTGCAAAGAATGCGCGTTGGAAGACGACAACCTGGTGGCAACGGGTGCCATACCCCCTGAAATTCCCGTCTTTCACCTGACGCGGGCCATCCACATGGTAGGCCGGTGTATTGATTGCGGGCTTTGCAACGAGGCCTGTCCGTCGGATATTCCCCTTCGGACGTTGTATAAGAAAGTAGCGGATATTATTGACGACCAATTCCAGTACCGTCCCGGATACACGGCAGGGAAGTCTCCCCTGAACGTCCTGGGTGTCGGCACTGAGGCATAAGAAAAGGGAGGCGTACTCATGGACTATAAGACCGTGCTGACCACCTGCACCTACTGCGGTTGCGGATGTGGTTTTTATCTGGAGGTGCTTGACGGTCAGATTATCGATACCATTCCCTGTAAGACCCATCCGGTTAGCCAGGGGAAGCTTTGCATTAAAGGCTGGAATGTTCATGAATTCATTCAGAGCCCCAATCGACTGACCGCTCCGCTGGTTCGAAAGAACGGCGAGTTGGTGGAAGTTTCCTGGGATGAAGCCTTGGATTATACGGTGTCGAAGCTGAAAAGCATCAAAGCCTCCGACGGGGGCGATGCCATTGCCTTTTTGACCTCGGCCAAGGTCACCAACGAGGAGAATTACCTGCTCCAGAAATTTGCACGCGCTGCCGTGGGAACCAACAGCGTGGACCATTGCGCACGTCTCTGACACTCTTCCACTGTGGCAGGTCTTGCCGCAGCGTTCGGAAGTGGCGCCATGACCAACTCTATTGATGAGATCCAGGATTCGGAGTGTATCTTTGTGATCGGTTCCAATACCACCTCCTCCCATCCCCTGGTGGCCACCCGGATTTTCAGGGCCAAACAGAAAGGCGCCAAACTGGTGCTTGCCGATCCCCGGAAAATTCAACTGGCTTCTGAAGCGGACGTTCACCTTCGCCAGAACCTGGGAACCGATGTGGCGTTGCTCAATGGTATGATGCATGTGATACTGGATCGGAAATGGCATGACCCGGCCTTCATCGAAGCGCGCACCGAAGGGTTTGAGGAATTCAAGAAGGTCCTTGAAGACTATACGCCGGAAAAAGCCGCAGCGATTACGGGCATTCCAGCGGAAGATATCATTAAAGCCGCCGAATATTTCGGTACTGCTGAAACCGCCACCATTATCTACTGTATGGGCATTACCCAGCATACCACCGGCGTGGACAATGTGAAGAGCCTGGCCAATCTGGCCATGCTTACGGGAAACATCGGGAGAGAGGCCACGGGGGTAAATCCCCTGCGAGGGCAGAACAACGTGCAGGGCGCCTGCGATATGGGGGGGCTGCCCAATGTGTATCCGGGGTATCAGCCGGTTACCACCCTTGACGCCCAGAAGAAATTTTCCGATGCATGGCATGCGGAGCTGTCCGATAAAACGGGCCGAACCGTTCCGGAAATGCTGGATGGTCTCAGTGACGGTTCCGTGAAAGCCCTCTATGTGATGGGGGAAAACCCGGTGCAGAGTGACCCGGATACGACCCATGTGAAAAAAGCCCTTGCGGCTGCGGAGTTGCTGGTGGTTCAGGATATTTTTCTGACCCCCACGGCCCAGATGGCCCACGTGGTCCTGCCGGGGGCCTGTTTTGCTGAAAAGGACGGGACCTTCAGCAACACGGAAAGACGGGTTAGCCGCGTTCGAAAGGCCGTTGATCCGGTGGGCGATGCCCGGGCCGATTGGGAAATCATTCAGGAGATTTCTACCCGTTTTGGATATGAAATGAACTACGAATCACCGGCGGCCATCATGGATGAAATTGCCGCTGTAACCCCATCGTACGGTGGTATCGCTTATGATCGTCTGGAGGGTGAAGGGTTGCAATGGCCCTGCCCGGATCGGGATCATCCCGGAACCAAATTTCTCCACAAGGACGCTTTTGCCCGGGGAAAAGGGCTTTTCCATGCCATTTCATTTAAGCCGCCCGCAGAGGTTGTGGATGAAGAATATCCCTTGTGGTTGACCACGGGGCGGGTGTTTGCCCATTATCATACCGCCACCATGACCCGGAACTGCCCAAGGTTGGATGATGAAATTCGGGAAGGCTTTCTGGAATTGAATCCCGAGGATGCCGATATTCTCGGCGTCATAGAAGGTGACGCAGTGAAAGTGGCCTCCCGACGGGGAGAGATAAAGGTCAGAACGACGGTTACGGACCGCGTGAACCCGGGCGTTTTGTTCCTGCCTTTTCACTTCATTGAAAGCAATGCCAACGTGTTGACCAACCCCGCGTTTGACCCCATTGCCAAAATCCCCGAATTCAAGGTGTGCGCCGTGAAGCTGGAGAAGGCGGCGTAGGGAATTTGCCAAGATAGACCCTCCCTGTGGTGTATTCAGGCGTTTTGCGTAGAGGTTGCACTTGGATAGGAAAAGGAAACTGATTTTCTGTTCGTAAACATCCTTGTCTTCATCGAGGCTGTCAAAATTACCGCCACCCTTTGAAATGATCAGATCAGACTTCTTATAAAGTTCCTGGACCTCCGGGGAACACCGGGAAACCCGGGTCCCCGGAAACGGGTCGTCAATGCCGTTGGGCAATACCGGGACAATCTCGTCCATCTTCAC
>JAFCZI010000216.1 GCA_019314425.1 Deltaproteobacteria bacterium
ATCATATGGTATTTTAAAAATGCTGGTGAGACACGTAGCGTTCTGGTTGAAGAATCAGTGATGAGGATACCATCAATATGGTGATGGCAGAGAAGAGGGGATTAGATTTTTCGGTTAAGGGCAATGCTTATTGAGGAACTATTTGTCTATGTCATAGTCGTCCGGTAAATTCAGGAGGCCTCCCTTCGCCAATTGGTCCTCAATCAAATATCCAATTTCCCCGTTTTTTTTCAGCTGTAGAATCATCCATTTGGGGAGACGAATGGTGAGCAGTTCACGTCTCAAATGTTCCGGTTTCTTTCTTCGGCCGGCGCCTACCCGTTTTCCACCTCTCATTTCAAGCTCCAAGACAAGGTAATTTCTGATATTCGTGTAACGAGATTCAAACAGACCGGTGATATTCAGACCTCAAAACCGGCACTTTGGCGAACATCTCATTTTCTGAGGGAAGGACCATCAATATGAATGTTGATGCAGCGATGGTTGAGACGATCCAGCAAGGCATCGACCATGTCCTTTGGTTCAAGCAGCGAATACCATTGTTCAGGTTGAAGATTGGTCGTAATAATTGTGGACCGACCGGCTTCATAGCGATCTTTCATGAGTTTAAAAAAGGCGTTCATCTGCTCTTTTTTGAGGGTCAGGTATCCCAGTTCATCGAGCAGAAGCAGGTCATATCGGCAAAGGGCATTGAGGAGTTTCGGGGTGGACCGATCTGCCAAAGACGCATAGAGCTGATCGAGCAAATCCTGAACATTATAAAAACGCCCCCGGTACCCGGCAATAATGGCTTGACGGAGGATACCCACGGCCAATCCCGTTTTGCCGACACCGGTTTTTCCATGGAACACGATGTTTTCTCTTCGGCTGATAAAGTCAAGGCCGGACAACGTCATGATCCGGCTCTTCTGTATTCCCGGCTGAAGATCAAACGGAAAGGAGTTGAGGGTCCATTCCCATGGAAGCTTTGCAATCTGGACCCGATAGATCATGCTGCGCTCCTGCCGGAAACGTAATTCCTCAGCCAGGAGATTGTAGATAACCTCGTGAACGGAATGACCGTTCTTTTCAGCCGAAGCCAACTGTTCTTCGAGAGCCTTCAGCATGCCTTTAAACTTCAAATCAATGAGTAACTGTTCAATTTTCTTTTTCATAGATCAAAAAAGTCTCCCGCGGTATAGTCGAGAATCATATTTTCCAAACGCGACAAATCAAAAAGTCCATATTTAAGCGCCTGTGTTATGGCTTTCAAAAAAGGTTCCCCGGGATAAGTGCGTTTCAGATGAAGCAACCGACGTAACTTGACCATACCGCGACCGTAACTTCTTTTCTTCAGTTCAGCCACATACTCATCCAGGATGGCATCCTCTCCCGTCAACAGCTGTTCTTCTTTTGAAGGGATTCGGGGATCTTTTTTTCTTCGAATGGGAACATGGTGACCGGGCAGGGTTGTTCGGGTGTTGCGTTTATCCAGTATGCGGTCATGTTCCGCCACTTTTGTGTTTTTGTCATAAACGATGACTTTGAGCCAGTGTTTCTGTACTTCCAGGGAGTTCCCAATCAGCGCTTCAGGGACTGAATAGCGGTTGGTGTCCAAGTGCACATATCCCTGAACATCGGCTACCCTGTGTTCTGCCACATAGACTGGCGGCTGGTATGCCGGTAAATCAATGAGATATGGCTTTTCAATGACATAGGCCTCATCCGGCGTCATCCCTAAAGCCCGTTTAAACTTTTTATCGCTTGTATTCCGGCACCAGTCGATTGCCTGCCGGTTCAAATCCTGCCAGCTAACAAATGTTCTACCGGGAAGAAAATTGTTTTCCACAAAATGAAAAGGCCTTTCCACACGGGCACTTCGATTGGCGTCTCCTACAGCATGGGCCTTAAACCGGGTTCCATACATATCGCCGAAGTATTTCATTTCAGGCGCAATCAATGCATCAGGCCCGGTGCCGCCGGCCACAATAACATTGGTGTTGTCAACCATGCACCGGGAACACACCCCGTCCATAAACTCGAATGCTTTTTTTAGGAAAACCTTGCACTCAAACCGGGTAAAACAGGGGTAATACTGAATAAAAATCCTTCGGCAAAAGGCCAGGGTCAGGGATGCGCACTGGGTCGACATTTTTTTCCCATTAATGACAACCAGATGGGGTGACGTATCATGCTGCATCTCCTGACCGGGTTTAAAATGGTATTGGCCCGCCCGTCTTTTTTTACGTTCCCGGATCTCGTACTTTCTCATAATCCAGGTCAGACTCTGATAAGGGATTTTGATCTGTTGGCGGCTTTCCAGTTCCTCGGCCACTCGCACGGCATTTCCTTTACATTCCTTGAAAAGCTCGCGGATCAACGGGACATGTTCTTCATACCGGGAGTTCCTTTGGGGTAGTGCCTCTTCGTCCTGATCATCTAAAACCTTCGTGACGGTATTGCGACCGGCCTTCAGGGTTTTGGCGATGTCGCGCAAACTCATGCCGGTTTTTTTCAATTCCACAATGGCATCTTTTTTGGATTGTCGGATCATAATTGGGTCGCTTTCTTGAGTTCCAGTGCTTGTTTTTCTATCTTTTTCACCCAGGTTTTGAGCGTTTGTTTCTTCAACTGATCGCTTTTTGGGTAATGGACATGCGAAACGGTTTTCACCAGACGTTTGAGAACCGCATATACCATTTCAATATCCTTGAACCATTTGCCTTCCGGTCCATCATGAACTTCTTTGGCTTGTTTAGACTGGGTTCTTTGTTCGAGAACTTTTATGAAAAGGGATGGATTTTCCAGCATGTGGTCTCGAACAGACCGGTTGCTTTTCTGGTAATGTGCGTAGAAACGGGCCAGTTCCCTTGTGGATAGAGGTTCTTTTTCCAGGTGGGCCAACAGTTTTTGTGCGTCTTCACCGTTGGCGCGCGCCAACGGCGCCATGACACGGCTGGCAGCCCAGGTTGAAAGTGAGCCTGCAATCACGGTTCTCAAAATATTTTCCGGCAGGGCTTCAACCAGGTCCAGCCGCCGTTTTACAAAACTCTTGTCGCGCCCTATTCGGGTTGCAATATGGGAGAGGCTGCACCCAAAACGCCGATGTAATTCCTGAAGTAAAACAGACTGCTCAATGACTTCCCATTGCCGTTCATTGGCCTTGGTTAAAAGCGAAAACATGGCATTTTGTTCGTTTTCTTTTGAGAATTGGACACATATCCGGTCCTTTCCACAAGCACAAAGCGCTCGAACACGCAGGTAGCCATCAATCAGAATCAGTTTGTCTTTTTCTTCAATAGCCAGGGCCGGAACGATCTGCCCGTAAGTTTCGATGGAATCCCTCAATCGCTTTAAAGCTTGGTGATTCATTATCCGGCAATGAGCGTAACGCAACTCCAGCAAATGAATATCAACGGTTCGGATGGATTCCATAACCCTTCTCCCGAAAGATTTCCTCTATGGTTTCTCCAAGACTGACCCAATTTCCTTGCCGGATCTCCTTTACCTGTTTCAGAATCACAGGACGTCTGGGAAGCGAAAGAACCTGAAACAGACGGCCATCAAACCCAATCAGATCCTTGTCCAACAAGCCATCGCGGGCATCGATATATTGATCCAAATGCACCTTTAAAATCCGGCAGATTCTGTCGTAACCATAATAAGAGAGCCCGTTTTTGTCAGATACCAACACCAGAAAAATGTAGAGCAGCAGCTCATGATGATTCAGGCTCTCCCAAAAGCCGTTTCTCAAAAAACGATGCTCCAGAAAGCCGAAGCTTCCATTGATGACACGCACTCTTTCGGGAAAAAGGACTCTTTTTTTGATCATTTTTTTCTCCTGTCATGGATATGGGGTTTTCTCAAAGCCTGTTACATCTGAAAAAACCCTCCCTGCATAAGCACGGCGAGGAAAATGGTCCACAACAACCCCGATCGACCCGCAAAAAAGACAGCTGGGTCGGTTCCCCGACCGCTTTTTGGGTTCAATATCACAGTCTTTTTGAGGTGTTGAACTATCATCACCAGGGTTCAGCTTGTTTTTTTTGGAATTTTTTGTTTTTTCGTACAAACGACGGGTCTCTTTGCCATTTTTCGAATGGCGATATTTACTCTGAGCTTCCCGATGCAGCTGTCTTTGGCGTATCCTGCGACATCGTTCCCCACAATAGGCCTGACCACGCCAACACGACCGACAGATGTGAAAAAGGCAACCACAACATCGGCATTGAACCACTCTTAAAAGGACATCTCCCATCATTCTGGCCTTGCAATTGACCGGAAACACACTTATATAAAATTGGTGTGTGTGTGGCTTCCGGCTCTATCCGGTGGTCAAAAAAGAAGGCCCGAAGCGGCTACTTCGGGCCTTCACCATCCATTCTACAAAGCAAATCGCATTTCCACTTAACCAAGCCTCTGTCTTGGAAGAAGAAAACCAAATCCAAAAAAAATAGATTTTATAAAAATTTATTGAAAAGTAAATCTACATCAACGACTCCTTTGCCGCCACTTATGGGTCCCTCATCGTCCGCTATACCTGAGGGCCGTACTCACCGGCGGTGACAGCCAATGGTTCAATTTCCATTAGCAAACTTGGTTCAGTTTTGATTAGCGTCGAAGTTGGTTTTTCTTGGGTTTCTTCCCGGCCACTCTTTTTTGTGTCTTCGGCAAGCCATTTGCGGGCCTTTTTTTTTTC
>JAFCZI010000217.1 GCA_019314425.1 Deltaproteobacteria bacterium
ATATCCTTGAGTTTTGCACGAACGAGAAGTATCATTTTTATGCTTTGTTGTTGGTCGGACAAACCGATCTTTGGTTCGGGGGGATCGGTCGGCTAACCGTCCCCCCATTTTTTTTTTTTTTTTTAGCCCCCTTGCCGGAGGCTCATTTAATTTGAAAATTTCTTCCCGTTTGTCAACTATTTTGAAAATATCACTGTCGGCTCCACCCTTGTTTCCGGTTTCCTACACTGTCCTAAAAGACGAATTAATTGATATTCAAGAAGTAATAATGATTTATAGCTCTACAGATGCGGAACGTAAAATTACTGAAAGGAGTGCTGTTCAAGAAAAGCTTTGGAAAATTTTTGAATTGGAAAAAATAGAAAACCAATTGTCACTACACAAATAAAATCGTAATCCGATTTATTTTCAATTGGTTATGATTACGAATATAGCTTACATAGAAGATTCGGGATGAATGTTTTCTGGGCCACGAACTCCTTCAGCATATCGTTCTGAAGGGTGCCGCCCAGGACCTTTCGGTCAATTCCGCGGTTTTCCGCCATGGCAATGTACATGGCCCAGACGATGGCGGCGGGCGGATTGATGGTCATGGAGGTGGTGATCTGGTCGATGGGAAGCCCCGAAAACAGGTCCTCCATGTCCTTTAACGTATCAATGGCCACGCCGCATTTGCCGCATTCCCCCCTGGCCTTGGGGGAATCCGAGTCGTATCCCATCAGGGTGGGCATGTCAAAGGCGGTGGAAAGGCCGGTCTGGCCTTCCCGAACCAGATGATGAAAGCGCTGGTTCGTGTCCAGGGCGCTGCCCAGGCCTGCGAACATGCGCATGGTCCAGAGGCGACCCCGATACATGGAGGGCTGTACCCCCCGTGTGTAGGGGTAGTCGCCGGGAAATCCGACATCGGCGCCAAAGTCCTGGTTTTTCAGGTCGGCGGGCGTGTACAGATCATTGATTTCCCAGTCTGAAACCGTGGAAAACCGGTCCAACCGGGCAGGTCTGGCGGTAAAAACCCGATTCAGTTTTTTCTTCCACGAACTGTACTTTTCTTCAATGTCTTGAAAAATCTTAGGATTAAAGGTCAAGGCCATAGCCGCCTCCTTTTGAAAAAATCAACCCTTGATGAGATTTTTTGCCACCACCAGACGCATGATCTCGTTGGTGCCCTCATAGATCTGGCATATCTTGGCATCACGCATATGACGCTCCATGGGGTATTCCTTGCTGTATCCATATCCTCCCAGGATCTGAACCCCTTCCACAGACGCTCTCATGGCCGCATCCGAGGCGTACATCTTGGCCATGGCCGCTTCTTTCTCATAAGGCTTTTTGTGGTCCTCCAGCCAGGCCGCCCGAAGCGTCAGCAGTTCCGCCGCATCCAGTTCCGTGGCCATATCCGCCATTTTCCACTGGATGGCTTGAAACGCGCTGATGGGTTTTCCGAACTGCTCCCGGGTTTTGGCGTACTCAACCGAGTCTTCCAGAACCGATCGACCAATGCCAATCGCCTGGGAGGCGATGCCGATGCGACCGCCGTCCAGGGTCGTCAGCATCTGCTTAAACCCTTCCCCTTCATTTCCCAGCAGAGCATCAGCGGGCAGCCTTGCATCTTCAAAAATCAGTTCTGCGGTCCCCGAAGCCAGGATACCCATCTTCTCTTCCAGGCGCCCCACCTTGAAGCCGGGGGTGTTTTCCCGATCCACCACAAAGGTGCTGATCCCCCTGTACCCTTTTTCTTTGTCCGTCACGGCGGCGATGACCGCGTATCGGGCCACATTGCCATTGGTGATAAATTTCTTCTCCCCGTTCATGACCCATTCATCACCGTCTTTGACGGCAGTGGTCCGCAAACCCGAGGGGTCGGACCCGGCCCCGGCCTCCGTGAGGCCATAGCACCCCAGGGATTCTCCGGAAGCGCAGGGATTGAGATATTTCTTTTTCTGAGCCTCCGTTCCATAAGCATATACCGGAAAACAGTAAAGGGAGTTATTGACACTCATGATGACCCCCGTGGACGCGCACGCCTTCGATATTTCAATCATGGCCAGAACATAACTCACATAATCCATACCGCCGCCGCCATATTCTTCCGGCACGGCAATGCCCAGCATCTTCAGCTCTCCCAGCTGTTTGACGATATCCGCCGGATGGGCGTGGGTTTCATCCAACTCCGCTGCTTTGGGCCGAATCTCCGCTTCGGCAAAGCGTGCCGCCATCTCTCGAACCATTTGCTGTTCTTCGGTTAATGCGAAATCCATAACTAAACCAACTCCCCTTTAAATTCGGGTTTTCGTTTCTCCAAAAACGCCGTCATCCCTTCCTTCCCGTCCGGGCTCGACATGCACAGGGCGAAACCATCCGCCTCCATAAAATGACCCGTGCGAAGATCCACATCAAAGCCGCGATCAATGCAGTTTTTAATGGCCTTCATGGATACCCTTCCCTTACTTGCGATGAGTCCGGCGGTTTTCATGGTTTCCTCCCACAGGGCATCCGCGGGGAACACTTTGTTGGCCAGGCCGATCTCTTTGGCTTCCTGGGCACTGATAATCACACCGGTCATGCAAAGTTCTTTGGCCATTGCTTTACCCACCAGGCGGGATAAACGCTGGGTTCCGCCGAATCCGGGCATGATCCCGAGGTTGATCTCCGGCTGACCGAACTTGGCTTTTTCAGAGGCATAGATAAAATCACACGCCATGGCCAGTTCCGTTCCGCCGCCCAGGGCAAACCCGTTAACACAGGCAATCACCGGTATGGGAAGGCTTTCCAACCGAAACAAAAGAGCCTGGCCTTCCAGTGAAAACTCCCGGCCCTTCAGTGGCGAAAAGCCGGCCATGTGGCCAATATCCGCGCCCGCGATAAATGCTTTATCGCCATTACCGGTCAGCACCAGGACCTTGGCGACCCCATCGGCCTCGATTTTGTCCAGGGCTTCACCCATTTCGGCCAGCACGTCCGGATTGATGGCGTTCAAGGCCTTGGGCCGGTTAAATTTGATAATTGCGATATTCCCGTCTTCTTCAAAAATAATATTTTCAAATGCCATTATATTAGGCCCCCGTAAGATTGAGATTTAGATAAAATCAACACGCCTCCAGAATCATGGCCATGCCCTGCCCGCCGCCGATGCAGAGGGAAGCCAGGCCCAGTTCAACGTTTTTTCGCATCATTTCACCGATGAGCGTTAAAGTAATGCGCGCGCCGGAACACCCGATGGGATGCCCGATGGAGATGCCGCTGCCCACTGCATTGGTCTTTTCCATGTCGCACCCGAGCTCCCGCACACAGGCGATGGCCTGAGACGCAAACGCTTCGTTCAACTCGATGGCGCCGAAATCGTCAATACTGAGGTTTTCCTTTTTCAGCAGTTTCCGGACGGCCGGTATGGGGCCGAGACCCATGTAGGCCGGATCCATCCCCGCATAGGAAAAGGCGCGTATTTTTACAAGCGGTTTCAAACCGAGGTTTTTTGCCTTTTCATCCGACATGAGCAGAAGCGCCGCTGCTGCATCGTTGATTCCGGACGCATTTCCCGCTGTCACGGTGCCGTCCTTCTTAAAGGCGGGCCTGAGCTTGGCCATTTTTTCTGCGGTGGTCTCCATGGGCCGTTCATCCGTATCAAAAATCAGCGGATCTTTTTTACGTTGCGGTATCACCACCGGCACAATCTCATCCTTGAAAAGACCGTCTGCAATGGCTTTCATGGCACGCTGGTGGCTCAGTGCCCCCAGTTTATCCTGTTCTTCTCTGGAAATACCGTACTTTTCCGCAATGTTTTCCGCAGTAAGCCCCATATGGTATCCGTAAAAAATCTCAAACAGGCCGTCCATGACCATCAGATCCACCAGGGCCGCGTTGTTCATGCGAGCACCCCAACGGGCTGCGGGCAACGCATAGGGGATGAGGCTCATGTTTTCCATGCCGCCTGCCAGAATCACATCCGCATCACCGGCAGCAATGGACTGGGCCGCCAGGGCAATGGCTTTCATGCCGGAAGCACAGACTTTATTCAACGTGAAAGCACTGGTTTCTTTTGTGATCCCTGCCTTGATCATGGCCTGGCGCGCCACGTTCTGCCCCTGGGCCGCACCCACCACGTTTCCCATGATGACTTCATCCACTTGAACGGCCTGGAGGGCATCATCGTAATCGTAAGCCTGTTTTTCAAGATCGACCATGCCAATGCCTTTGAGTGCGTCGGGCTCAAACTGCGTCAAACTGTCAGTGGCCACCGGTTTCAACTGCACGTTTTTGAGGGTTTCTTTCAGCACCAGCGCCCCCAATTCTACCACCGGCGTTGACTTCAGCGTCTTTCCGAATGTACCCACAGGGGTCCTTTTTCCCGAAACAACTACCACATCTCCCATTCTCATCTCTCCTGTTCCTGTTTCAAGGCTTTTTTGATCGGCCTATGTCTGTGTATGATTACCCTTCGTTATAAACCACCAGCGTTACGGCTTCACCGCCCCCCAGGCAAAGGGAGGCCTCGCCCACCCCGGCGCCCCGGTCTTTCATGGCGTGAATCAATGTGGTCAACACCCTTGCGCCGCTGGCGCCGATGGGATGTCCGATGGCCACGGACCCACCATGGATATTCACTTTTGAAGGATCAATGTTCAGTTCCCGGTTGATGGCCACGGACGATG
>JAFCZI010000024.1 GCA_019314425.1 Deltaproteobacteria bacterium
TCATAAAGGCGATGAAGGTGTGAGCGCCTACAAAAACAATAAATCTAAGGACGGATCCAAGCCCGCCTATATGTTCGCTTTTGAGGGCGGCGTGGGAACATCGCCTTACCTTTTTGAAGATGAGGCGACACCTTTTTCCGACAACATGTTCGAAGGTGATGCGCTTCCCGGTTATGTTCTGAGAACACCCTCCGGAGACCGGGCAAATGTGGAAGTGTTCGGTGTGTGGAAGGATGGATACTGGACGGTGGTGTTTAAGAGAAACCTTCGAACAGAATCCGAAAATGATGTTCAGTTCACCGCAAATTCAAATTATCCCTTCGGCATTTCCATCTTCGATAATGCAGGAGATGAAAAACATCTGAAAAGCCACCCATTGTACCTCTGGCTTGAATAGTTGATCCTTGACACTTCCATTGCGCCAATGGACCTTTAGGGCCGATTCAACCGCCGTGATCATGGGGCACTGCAAAATTGTCTTCACAATCAGTGAGAGAGTCATCCTGAGCGGGTTTGCCATGGTATGCCATTCGGACCACTCTCCCTTTCGGGGGAACACAACGCAGATGCACCTCGAAGCGAGACGGGCGGTGTTTTCTAGCCCCCGGGGTCTTGGGCAGGATTTTGGGTGTATAAGCGGCATGGGCCTGGTTGATGACCGTCCCGCCAGGTGAGACCACAGCCACATCCACATGACCGATACCGGAAAACTTCGCGTTGAGGCGACGTACTTCCCCCGTAATCACCAGATCATCACCTTCCTGCCTGACGGCAATATTCGACAGGGACACCCGTGAAGAGGGGATGGGATCGACAAACAGTCCTCCCTCCATCTGAACAAGACCCGAATGCTGGGATACACATCCTCCCATACCGACGCAGGTCGCCAAAAGCCATAGCAACAACAGGAAAGAACCTCTTTCTTTAAAGACGGTTATGATCCTGCGTACCGCTGTTTCTCTAAAGCGTACAATGGGCTTTTTCAAGATTTGCTCCTTTTTCGCCATCTTATCCGGCAGCGGGTTCATGAAAAAATGATAAGAAGTTGCTTTTCAAAGCAAAAAAATATAAAAAAGTACCCTGGTACGTCAAGGAAAAAAGTCTGCTGAATGGTTAGACAGTGTCCGTCCACAAATGAGAAAATTTGTTCGAGTTCAAGGAAGGCGCTAATTGTAACCGCAGGAATACATTGAAGGTATTTCGAGGATTACAATTTTCGCCTGACGCCGAAATCGGACAAATTGGCCATTTGTGGATGGGCACTAAGAAACAAAGGAGGTTTTCAAATGAATATGACATCGGAAGTGGCGGGGATGGTTTGTGTGGCCAAGGGGCCCAAAAACGGCCCGGCGCCCATTCCTGAAGAAGGGAAATGGGTTCAGGCCAAAGAGATTAAAGATATTTCCGGTTTGACCCACGGGGTCGGTTGGTGCGCACCCCAGCAGGGGGCAAGCAAACTGACCCTGAATGTGAAAAACGGTATCATTGAGGAAGCCCTGGTGGAAACCCTCGGGTGTACGGGCATGACCCATTCTGCGGCCATGGCGGCGGAAATCCTTCCCGGGAAAACCATTCTGGAGGCCCTGAATACGGATCTCGTGTGCGACGCCATCAACGTGGCCATGCGGGAACTCTTTCTGCAAATTGTCTATGGAAGGACTCAGACGGCATTCTCCGAAGGGGGGCTTCCCATCGGCGCGGGCCTCGAAGACCTGGGAAAAGGCTTTCGAAGTGTCGTGGGCACCATGTACGGCACAAATGCCAAAGGGGCACGATACCTTGAAATGGCCGAAGGATACGTCAAGAGAATCGGCCTGGACGAAAACGATGAGATCATCGGGTACGAATTCATTCAGCTGGGCACCATGATGGATCTGATCGAAAAAGGTATGGATGCGGGCGAAGCCCTCAAAAAGGCCACCGGAACCTACGGCCGGTTTCAGGATGCCGTTCAAACCATCAATCCGAGACACCAATAGGGGGGTCAAACAATGGCACTTTTTGAAGGATATGACAGACGGATCAAACAGATCACCTCTACCCTTGAACAATACGGCATCGCCTCCCTGGAAGAGGCCGATGCGATCTGCAAGGAAAAGGGCCTGGATGTGTACCGGATCGTAAAAGAGGTTCAACCCATCTGTTTTGATAACGCCTGCTGGGCATACCTGTTGGGGGCGGCCATCGCCATCAAAAAAGGGCAGGTGCGAGCCTATGATATCGCGGAAACCCTTGGGATCGGATTGCAGGCCTTCTGCATTCCCGGGTCCGTTGCAGACGACCGGAAGGTGGGCCTGGGACACGGCAACCTGGCGGCCATGCTACTCAAGGAGGAAACACAATGTTTCGCTTTTGTGGCGGGCCATGAGTCTTTTGCTGCGGCTGAAGGGGCCATTGGTCTTGCCAATTCCGCCAACAAGGCCCGGGAAAAACCGTTAAAGGTCATCTTAAACGGCCTGGGGAAAGACGCAGCCCACATCATTTCGCGCATCAACGGGTTTACCCATGTGATCACAAAATTCGACTACAAAACCGGAGCGCTTGAAATTGTCAAGGAAACGCCCTATTCCACCGCCGAACGGGCCAAAGTGAAGTGCTACGGGGCCGATGACGTGCGGGAAGGGGTGGCCATCAATCACCATGAGGGGGTGGATGTGTCCATCACGGGAAACTCCACCAACCCCACCCGGTTCCAACACCCGGTGGCCGGCACCTACAAAAAAGAATGTCAGTTGAAAGGCAAAAAGTATTTTTCAGTGGCCTCGGGCGGCGGCACGGGACGGACCCTTCATCCGGATAACATGGGCGCCGGCCCCGCCTCCTACGGGATGACCGATACCATGGGCAGAATGCATTCGGATGCGCAGTTCGCCGGTTCTTCCTCAGTTCCCGCCCACGTGGAGATGATGGGTTTCATCGGCATGGGAAACAACCCCATGGTGGGGGCTTCCGTAGCCGTGGCCGTGGCCGTGGAACAGGCCATGAAATAAAAGAAACGGCTTCATCTGGCGCTCCTCCTGAACCCCTGAATGGCGCGGATCCGATCCAGAACCGGCGGGTGACTGTAGCTCAGAAACACTTTGAGGGGATGGGGCGTCAGGTTGGAGAGGTTGTCCACACTGAGCTTTTTAAGGGCCGCGATCATGGATTGGGGCCGTTGATAGGTCCGAACCGCCCAGGCATCGGCTTCATATTCATGGTGGCGGGACAACATGTTGCCGAAAATGGAGAGGATCATCTCGATGGGGGCATAAAGAAAACCGAAAAAGAACAGACTGGCATAGATAGAAATATGCTCCATTTGAAATGCCGCAAACAGGGCGGGATTGTTCATGAAAATGGAGAGGATATAAAACATGAGCCCGGTTGACAGAATGGAAATGATAATGGATTTAAGGATATGCTTCTTTTTATAATGTCCCATTTCGTGGGCCAGAATGGACACCAGCTCCTCGGTGGTATGCTTTGAAATAAGGGTGTCAAACAGCACAATGCGCCTGAAACGCCCAAATCCGGTGAAAAACGCATTGGCTTTTGTGGAGCGTTTGGATCCATCCATGGAGAAAACACCTTTGATCTTAAACCGCTGCTTTTTGGCGTAGTCTTCAATGGCCGATTTCAACTCTCCCTCCTCCAGAGGAACGAATTTATTGAAAATGGGCATGATCACCACCGGTGCGATGAACATGAGAAAAACCTGAATGACCGTGAGCGCCCCCCAGCAGTAAGCCCACGCCATGGGGCCGGTTTGTTCAAAGAACCACAAAATGGCTGAAAACACGGAGGCGCCGATAACTATCGCCAACAACCATCCCTTCAGAATGTCCAGCACAAAGGTTCCCGGCGTTGTCTTGTTGAACCCGTATTTTTCCTCGATAACAAATGTGCTGTAGACAGAAAAAGGCAGGCTCAATATCTGGGACCCGAACAGCAAAATGGCGGCAAAAATAAGACCCGTGGCGATGGGCCCCCAGTGAAAGCTCCTGGACCACTGATCCACCCAGTTAAACCCTCCCAACAGGATAAAGGCAATAACCGCAGGCGTCGATATGGAACCGGTGATCAGTCCAAATCGGGTGTTTTCCTTGAGATATTCCTGTGATTTCCTGTATTTCTCCTCATCGTAATACCCGGCGAACCCCGTCGGCAAATCGGTTTTCAGGTGTTTGACATTGAGGGCATCCACTACCAGGCCCAGCGCGTAATCGCCAATGAGAATAAACAGAATAATGATCAAAAACACGTTCATGAATAACTCCAAAAGGTCTCTTACAAGTGTCCTTCGATACAGGTGGTATCGAACCCACCCCTTGTATTGTAAATGGTGGTGATCTTCAACCGTTCGGTTTTCAACACCGTTTTCAGATCGTCATAAATCCGTCGGGTGACACCTTCCTGAAAAAGCCCTACGTTTTTAAAGCTGACCGTATAGTATTTGAGCGATTTCAGTTCGATGCACCGGCCGCCTTCCGGGTGGTATTCGATGATCAGATGGCCCACATCGGGCAGGCCGCTGAAAGGACAGGCGGCGATGAACTCCCAGGTTTCAGTTTTAATGTATTGATTGGGGCTGTCAAAATCAAAGGTTTCCAGAAAATCCGCTCTGATTTTGTCGGGACTTTCCCATGGGAAGATTTTTCCTTCTGCCTCGATCATATGGCGGTCTCCTTTTTCAGAATGCGGGGACATTCGGTCTATTTAGTGTCTGAACGGCTTTTTCGTTCAGGCACTATTTAATTGGGCGGGCACACAGGCCTCGCTATCCATACCCTATCTTCACGGAAAAGCCAATGCCAATTCATTTTCACAAAAAAGGTGATTATCACAAAAAAACCTTGAATTGTTTTCTAAAGCATGTCATAAGGGGTATTTCAATTGGATGAGACTTAGAGGGATTGAAAGGATTAGCGACGTGTTTTCTTTTCGTAACCAACAGATTATCGGTGGATTCCACATGTCCGACGAGGTGGCATCAGCCGCTGCGGTAGCTGCTGAGCCTGTGGTTCTGGGAGGACCGTCGATGGCATAAACCATCAACAAAACCAACCAGGGTTGCAGGCGACTCGCGGCCCTTTTCTTGAGGGGCTGCTTGAATTTGCGGCCCTTTTTTTATAGACTGAAGGCGTTTTTTTAAGCAGGAGGAGAAATTATTTATGCGAACCGACATCGTTCACATCGGCGCAGGCGAACTGACCTATGAAATTCGAGAGATCATGCAGTTGGTGGAAAAACTGAATGGCATGGGCATGAAAATCACCCTGGAAAACATTGGAGATCCTGTGGCAAAGGGTGAAAAAATCCCCGATTGGCTGAAAAGCATCATTGCGGATCTGGCCATGGAGGACGATTCGTACGCCTACAGCGCCACTTTGGGCGAGGTAGAAACGCGGAAATACCTGGCCGCACTGACCAACCGAACAAGCGGCGTTCACCTGAAAGAGCAAGATATTATTTTCTTTAACGGTTTAGGCGATGCCATCACCAAAATATATGGGTTTCTGCGTCGTACCGCCCGCGTCATCACCCCGACACCCACATATACAACCCACTCCTCCTCGGAAGCGGCCCATGCAGGATCCCCGCCCTTGTGTTATCCGCTCGATCCACACAATCGGTGGTATCCGGATGTGGCGGAATTGAGGCGACGGGTCAAATACAACCCCGCAGTGGCCGGGATCCTGATCATTAATCCCGACAATCCCACGGGAATGGTGTATCCGGAGAGCATGCTGGAAGAGATCGTTTCCATTGCGCGGGATTTTGATCTTTTTATCATCGCGGACGAAATCTATCTGAATCTCGCCTATAACGGTCACAAAGGCAAATCTCTGTCGGAAATTATCGGCAATGTCCCGGCCATTTCCATGAAAGGCATTTCCAAGGAAGTTCCCTGGCCGGGAAGTCGTTGCGGATGGATTGAGGTTTATAACGCGGATCGAGACCCCATGTTCGCCAACTACATCAAAAGCATCATCAATGCGAAAATGGTTGAGGTATGTTCCACAACGCTTCCGCAAAAGGCCATCCCCAGGGTTTTTGAACACCCCGCCTACGTGGATCATCTCATAAAACGCCGCAAGCGCTATGAACGTTTCTCAAAAATCGCTTACCAAAAATTGAACGGGATTCCCGGCATCATGGTCAACCAGACCAATGGCGCTTTTTATATGACCGTGGTTTTTGAAGAAGGAATGATAAACCGAAAACAAAAATTGACCATTGCCGATCCCGAAGTCCGCAAGCTCATAGAAAGCTTAACCGCAGAAGACAAAAAAATGCAGTTGGACAAGCGTTTTGTCTATTATCTGCTGGGGGCCACGGGCATCTGCGTCGTTCCCCTGACCTCTTTCAGCTCTGACCTGCAGGGATTCCGGGTGACCCTGCTGGAAACCGACGAAGCAAAATTCAGGGAAACATTCGATGCCCTTTCTGACAACATCAATCAGTATCTGGCGTCGGCATAAGGGAACTTCCAAAAAATAATCTACGCATCCTGCTTGCCCTTTTGCCCGTTTTCTACGTTGTGATAACAGGCGCAAGCACCAACGCCGTACGGGTGGGAAGATAGAGGCTGAGGGCCGGGAGACTGAGAGCTGGCGCGGCGAAATGCCGCTGCCCCTGACGCAGTCGGTCGTGACCGCCGTATTCCAGCGCATCGCTGTCCATAATCATCTGATACTCACCGGGGGCCGCTTCGATGGAATAGTCATTATGGGAGTGGGTCGGGTGAAAATTGAACACGAAAATCAGCCCCCCCCGCTCAAATGCCAGAATCTTGTGTTCAAAATGCTCCGTAATGAGACGGAGATCGGAAACATCGAGAAACCGATACGTTCCGGCCAGTTTAATCATCTGGCGATCAAACCGTGCCAGATACGCATATTTCAAATCCGGGCTATCCATGAGGCGCCATTGGCGCCGGGCATATTCATAGGACCACCCGTTTCCCTCGCGGGGGAAATCTATCCAATCCGGATGTCCGAACTCGTTTCCCATAAAGTTGAGATAGCCGTTCCCGGCGGTGGCCAGCGTGATGAATCGCACCAGCTTGTGAAGGGCCATCCCCCTGTCCACAGCCAAATTCTCTTGCTTTACGTGCATGTGATGGTAGAGGTCCGGTCCCATGAGTCTCAGCGCCAGTGTTTTATCCCCCACCAGCGCCTGATCGTGGGACTCGGCATAGCCGATGCTTCTTTCATCCACCCTTCGATTGGTCAGTTCATGCCACATCTCCCCCAGGGGCCAATCCTCATCACGTTTTTCTTTCAGGATTTTGATCCAGAAATCCGGAACCCCCATGGCCAGCCGATAATCAAATCCCACACCGCCCGCTTCCCCGGGCGCGGCAAGGCCCGGCATGCCGCTGATATCCTCAGCGATGGTGACGGCGGCTGGACGAACGTCATGGATCAATTCATTGGCCAGGGTCAGGTAGGTAAGGGCATCCTCGTCCACATGATCGTCAAAATAGTCCTCGTAGGACGTAAACGCTTTTCCCAACCCATGATGACGATAGAGCATACTGGTAATGCCGTCAAACCGGAACCCGTCAAAATGGTATTCATCCAGCCAGAATCGGCAGTTGGAAAGGAGAAAATGGAGCACCTGGGGTTTGCCGTAATCAAAGCAGCGAGACCCCCAGGCCTCGTGGATCCCCCGGGGCCCTTCATGAAAATACTGGTACACTGTTCCGTCAAAACGGCCCAGGCCCTCCACCTCATTGGCCACGGCATGGGAATGAACCAGGTCCATAATAACGGAGAGCCCCAGCCCATGGGCCCGATCAATCAGCGCCTTTAAATCCTCAGGGGAACCGAACCGGGACGATGCGGCAAAAAAACTGGATACATGATACCCGAAAGACGCATAATAGGGATGCTCCTGAATACCCATAAGCTGCAGGACACCATACCCCGCATCCACAATCCTCGGCAGGATGTGTTCGGTAAATTCCCGGTATGAACCGATTTTTGCTTCTTCCTGGGCCATGCCCACATGGGCTTCATAGACAAAAACGGCCCCCGGGGCGGGAACAAAATCAGGGCATGTCCACAGGTAGGGATCGGGGGGAAACCACACCTGGGCATTGAATATCAGGGTGTCCGGGTCCTGTACCACGCGCCGGGCATACGCGGGGATGCGGTCTCCTTCCCCACCCTCCCAGTGCATGCGAAGCCTGTAAACCATGCCGTGCGTAAGGGTTTGGGGGGAAAGCCTGATTTCCCAAACGCCTTCTTCGTCAATTCTTTCAAGTTCAAAGACCCCCGCTTCCCGCCAATCCGTCATGTCTCCCACAAGGAAGATAGCCCTTGCATTGGGCGCCCATTCCCTGAACACCCATTGGTTTTCGCGAAAATGGAGCCCAAAGAATTCGTGACCCGACGCAAAATCCCCCAGGCTTGTCCGCCCGTCGTGGGTCAGCCGGGCTTTCATGGTTTCCACGCGCTGCATCCGCGCTAGAATCATTTTCTCATAAGGACGGAGATACGGATCATTTCGCAATCCGCATTCCACAATCCGCACTCGTTTTTTCTCAGTCATTGATTAAAGGCCGCTCAAGCATTTTTTCGTATAGATCCATATAGTTACGCGCCGTGACCGAATGATTAAAGGCCGCCTTGCTTTGACGCATCACCCGCGTGATTTCCCGGCTTTTCACATCCATGGGAAGGTTGTAAAACGCCATGGCCTGATCAATGGCCCATGACAAACCGTTTGGGTCGAATGTTTTAAACAAAAAACCATTTCCCGTTTCTCCAGCCACATCCATATGAACAACCGTGTCGTGAATACCGCCGGTATCACGAGCCACCGGCAAGGACCCATAGATGGGGCCGATCATTTGGGGAAGACCGCAGGGTTCAAACAATGACGGCATCAGCACAAAATCCGAGGCGGCATAACCACGGTGGGAAAGGCTTTCATCGAAATCGCAGATTGCCACCCGTTCCAGCAAATTATGCTGCCAATTAATCTCACGGAAATATTTTTTGTACTCGCCGTCCGCCACAAATACGATCTGCAGATGCCGATCCCAATAACGGCTCACCACATCATACAGAATATGGGCCAGCAACTGGCAACCTTTTTGAACCATGTCCAACCGGGACGGCCATAGAAAAATGGGGGCATCCTCGTCCTCCAAGAGCCCCAGTGCACTCTGCAACGCCCTCTTGTTCTTCCGCTTGCCCTCCACATGGGTGTCCGCATCGTATTTACGTGTTAATCTTCTATCCGATTTCGGATCAAAGGTGGGATCCGGGGCGTTGATGATGCCTGCGGCACATCCGGCTTCATATTTGGCGGCCAACTCTCTTCGAAGGGGTTCTTTCACAAATTCATGTTGCCCACTGACAATCTCCGTCAGAAATGTCTTGCTCACGGTGTTGACGAAATGCGCGGAAAAAACGCCGCTCACCAGAAAATCCACCAGATTGTTGTCCCGGGCCTGCCCGTAACCTGACGGGTAACCATCATAGAAAAGGTGCTGCCAGAAGGCTGCCGCGTCAATGCCTCGATCTTCAATGTAATGCAGCGGGCGCTGTACCGTATGGATGTTGTGAATGGTAAAAAGGCAGGGGATCTCCTGCTGACGGGCCATGGCCGGGATCAGGCCGGTCATCCAGTCGTTGCAGTGGATCAGGTCGGGCTGCACCCGTGGAATAATATTGTTGATGACTTCTCTCTGGAATGCCAGCGCAATCTTGCCGTTCTCATTCCCGTAATCGGAATACACCCGATTCAGGTAAAAAAAGGCGCGATCTTCGGCAAGGTGGATTCGCTCTGCGGGCATGTTACGCCGAATGGCGTCCAGTTTCTTGATTTGAAGGGAAGCGATGCCCGCACCGAACATGCATCGATAATCAGGCAGGGCCACATGAATATCGGCCCCCAGTTCAAACAAAGCGCTGATGAGGGTTGCTGAAACGTCGGCAAGGCCCCCGGCTTTTGCTGAAAGATTGTCGGCAATATCTCCCATTCCTTTGGGGAGGTAGGTCACTTCAGGTGTCACCAGGAGAATGGTCGGATTGGCCAGGAATGTATCCATGAGGCTATGGCTCCTTTTCGGCTTCTGCCCAGGTTACAAAACCGGGCATATATTTGATGAGGTCATCTCCCTGGGGCATCACCCGGACCGAAAATCCATATTGACCCGACGAGGTGCAGGTTAAATTGCAGGCGTACAGATACGTGCCGTCGCCTTTGCTTTCTCTGACCGCCATCAATTCGGTGTGACTCTCCGAAATGGTGTCAAGGGATTGAACGTTTCCATGATAGAGCTCCACATGGACTTCTTCGGGTTTCAAATCTCCCAGATGCACCATGACCGTCACGGGAAATACATCCCCCATGCGGATCGGCTCACTTCCGCTCCTCTCACATACGGGCGGCGCCAGGGAAATGTCGCCCCATTTGGAACGATACCGCTCGCGAAGGTCTGCCACTTTCTGGGCCCCCGCCGCATGGTGGTCCAGGAGCTCACCATATTTCCGGGATGCGTGAGAATAGAATCTTTTTTCGTACTCTTCCACCATTCGAAGGCTTGAAAAATCGGACAGAACCATTTTCATGGATGCTTTCATCATCTCAATCCACCGAAACGGCGCCGCGCCCTCCTCTCTGTCATAAAAACAGGGGATCACTTCGTTTTCAAGAACATTGTAGAGGGCATGGCTGTCCACCAGGTCTGAATCGGAATGTTCTTCATAATCCTCTCCCTTCCCGATGGCCCATCCGGTTTCCTCCGTGTATCCCTCACACCACCAGCCGTCCAGAATACTCACGTTGAGGACGCCGTTTACCGCCGCTTTCATGCCGGACGTACCACACGCCTCGTAGGGGCGCCTCGGCGTGTTGAGCCAGACATCGGCCCCCTGCACCAGAAGTCTGGCCATACGAATATCATAATCTTCCAGAAAGACAATTTTATGGCGCAGCCGCTCATCGGAGGCATGCTTGAAAATATGTCGAATCAGGCCTTTGCCCTCTTCGTCCGTGGGATGCGCTTTTCCCGCATAAATAATCTGTACCGGCCGTTCCTCATTGTTAAGGATATCATTAAGGCGATCCAGATCTCGAAGCAAAAGATTGGCCCGTTTGTAGGTGGCAAAGCGGCGGGCAAAGGCAATGGTCAGAACATCCTTGTCCAAAACCGATTCAGCCGCCTCCACAACATTTTGGGGGGCATTCCGTCGTTCGCACTGCTTTTTCAACAAGCGCCTGCAATTTTCGATAAGACGGTTTCGGCTTCGTTTGTGCGCTTCCCACAGATCCAGATCATTGATACCGTCAATTTCCTTCAGGCTCTCCCTTTTCCATGAATTGCAATGCCAGTTTATTCCCAGGCGATTTTGGAAAAACATGGCGTTACTCCAAGACACATAAGAGGGAATGTGGATGCCGTTTGTCACATGGGCAATGGGAATCTCCGCCTCGGGCCGATGGGGCCATACATGCCGCCACATGCGGCGGGCTACCCGGCCATGAAGTTCGCTGACCCCGTTCATAAACTGGCTCATCCTCAAACCCAGAATAAACATGGACAGCTTGCTGTCTATGCCCGCGCCTTCATGCTGCCCCCAGGAGAGAATTTCGTCTTCGGAAACCCCCAGTCGATCCTGGAATTGATGCAGGTAGGGTCTCACCAGATCCGGCTCAAATTCATCATGGCCTGCGGGAACCGGCGTGTGGGTCGTAAACACCGTGGCGCGGGGAACAATTTCCCTTGCCGCCCGAAGATCGACGCCGTGAATCTCCATAATTCGTGCCAGACGTTCCAGGCATGAAAATACCGGGTGTCCCTCATTCATGTGAAAAACCCGCGGCTCTATTCCCATGGCGCTGAGCGCCTGGACGCCACCGACGCCGAGGAGCATCTCCTGCGCCAGACGAACGGACGTCTCGGACACATACAGTCTGGCGGTAATATCCCGAATATGGCGAGGATTCTCACGCAAATTGGTATCCAACAGGTAAAGCGGAACCCGACCGACACCCACTTTCCACACAACCGCCACAATGTCCTCCGACGGTCCGGGAATCGTAATGCGCATTTCATGCCCGTGTTCATCACGAATTTTTTCCAAGGGGAGAGGGTAAAGGTCTGTCTCAGGATATTCCTCCTGCTGCCAGCCGTCCTTGTTGATGCGCTGATGAAAATATCCCTGCCGATATAAAAGCCCCACGCCCACCAGGGGAAGCCCTAGGTTGGAAGCCGCTTTAAGGTGGTCTCCGGCTAAAATACCCAGACCGCCCGCAAAGATGGGAAGGGTTTCGTGAATCCCGAACTCCATGGAAAAATAGGCAATGGCGCCTTCCCGGTCGTATATTCCCCCGGGACCACCCGTGAAGGGTGTTTTAACCCGTTCCTCAAAAAGCGCCTTTACGCGGGCCTGGTGGTCCAGGAACCCGGGATCCGTTGACAGCGCTTCAAGTCTTTTCTGAGAAACATTGGCCAGAAACAGAAGCGGGTTCCGGCCTGAGCTTTCCCAAAGTTCCAAATCAATGCGGCGAAACAGTTCTTTGGCATCCAGTTCCCAGCTCCACCAGTAATTCCTGGACAGTGACTCAAGAAAAGAAAGGGGTTCGGGTATATTGGGCAGCACTTGAAAAGTTTGAAAATAATCCATTTCGTATCTATCTCCTGAGGCGGCAACGCCGCAGTTTTAGGTTTTAGGTTTTTCAGTCAATGAACTTCTTGTTTTTTGTGACAGAAAACCAGGTGATAAGGTACTAAAAAGCTTTTTGCTGTTAGCCATTGGCTTGTTGATTTCTGTACGATGTTTATCAAGGCCCTCAACGGCTTCCTCCGCTGGGAAGACCGGCCTTGACACGGATATCGTCACATGCCTGACACCCTGGCTCAAACCATCGACAAAGGACCGGCCGAAATCTGTGATGCCGGCACTTGCCGGAATCGAGATCCAGCCAAAGACAGGGATTGGAATCCCGATAGCGAGCACTGCGAGCGTAAGCGTCAACTTGTTCAAGGAGTGCGTCCGGCGCCTTTACCAACTCGTTGGCATCAAAGGGCGGAAGTGAAAAAGTCAAACAACAGATTCCACAGTTATCACACAGATTATTTGAGGGTGTGCTCATATGTCACCTGAACGAAGGGTTATCATCAGCGCCGGGGTTGTGTCCGTCCACGAATGAGAAAATTTGTTCGAGTTCAAAGAAGGCGATAATTGTAACCGCAAGAATATATTTGAGGCTTTTGAGGCTTACAATTTGAGCCGGACGCCGAAATCGGGCAAATTGGCCATTTGTGGCTGGTCACTAGGTTATCTTTTGTCGTAAAGGTTTACCACATTGATTTTTCATAATTTTCTAAAATATTTTGATCTTTTGTCACTAAAATATCACGATCTACGGTTGCATTAGCAACAATAATACGGTCAAACGGATCACGGGCCCAAGAAATGTCTAAAGCACCACTTGCAAT
>JAFCZI010000218.1 GCA_019314425.1 Deltaproteobacteria bacterium
ACACCAATCCACAGATTTCACGAATTACACCCATCATCCAATCATCCTTTCTTGTGACCAGGATTTCCAGATCCGCCGGTAAATGCCTTCCACTGCCCGGGCAAAAGATGGGGGATCGCAAAGAGGCGACACCATCATGCGCTGGCGCATTCCGGCCCTCAGTTCCGTTAGCCGATCAAGATCACCTGCAAGCCCTGCCGCCCTGCGGACATAATCGTCCTCATTCACCGCAATCAGTTCTTCCAGACCCACCCGGGTCAAAATACTCGCCCCCACCCGCGAGGCATGACGATTTCCCCTTAAGGTTATTACCGGCACCCCCATCCATAACGCTTCACAGGTAGTCGTGGTACCGTTATAGGGGAACGGATCAAGACCGATATCAACCCGGTTATAAAGGGTTAGATGCTCCGAAATTGAAGCGGTCGCCGGCAGCATATTGATGCGGTCAGGGGCGACTCCGTTCCGAGTGAACAGATCCATATAACGACGTTTTGTGGCCTCATCCGCCAGCGATTTATTCTTGAGCAACAGGGATGATCCGGGGACCTGTAATAATATCCGGGACCAGACCTCGATCACCTTCTCATTCACCTTGGGCAGGTTGTTGAACGACCCGAAGGTGACCCCGCCTGAATCGAGAGCAGGCAAACGCGAAACATCCGGCGCGCCGTCAGAGGGCGAGAAACACAAAAAACCGTCCGCCATCCGCACAAGCGTCTCGCTGTAATGCTTGTCCCCTTCACCCTCAGGATCGGCGATGTCATCCGTAAGCCGGTAATCCATCACCGGCATTCCGGTGGTGCCCGGATATCCCAGCCAGGTCACCTGAACCGGCGCGGGCTTGCGGGCAAAGACCCGCAGCCGGCTGTTTGCCGTGTGCCCCGCGAGATCTACCAGGATATCGATCCGATCTTCATATATCTGCCGGGCCACCGCATCGTCGCCCCACCCGACCGTGGCGCGCCAGTGGTCGGCAAGGCCCCTTATTCTGGCCGTCATATCGTCCGGTCGCCTCACCTCGGCATAGCAGAAGATCTCCGTCTGATTCCGATCGTGGGCCATCAGGAGCGGCAGGAAAAAGCTGCTCACCGAATGTTGACGAAAGTCAGGCGATACATAACCGATTCTGAGCCGTTTGGATAAAGCCCGGCTGTTGGGATCAAATCTATTCACTCCCAAGCTACTGATATGCGGCGCACCATACCGCCGCCACCAGGCAAGGGACTCCGAAAAAATAGCGCCCGAATCAACTGAGGGATCATAGTGCATGGCAAATATCAGATTGCTGTGGGCTTTATCATAATCCGGTTTCAATTCCACGGCTTTTTGATAATGAATGATTGCGCCGGTTATGTCCCCCCGGGCCTTTAACACATTCCCCATATTGGCGCATGCTTCCGCGAAATCAGGCTTCAGGTCAGCCGCTTTCCGATAACATGCAGCGGCTTCGCCCAATTTTCCCGTGGATTCGAATAGATTCCCCATGTTATTGAAGGCTTCCGCGTAATTCGGCTTCAGCGCAACAGCCTTCTCATAACAGGCCATTGCATCATCCCGTCGGCCCTGTTCTTTAAGGGCGCTACCCATGTTGGCGAACACCTCGACAAGACCGGGATTCAACTGAATCGCTTTTTCATAACAGGCGATGGCGTCGTCATACCGACTCCGGGCTTGAAACGCATTCCCCATATTGCAGTACGCTTCCGCCTTACCGGGGTCCAGCCGCACCGTCTTCCGATAACAGGTGATGGCCTGATCCAGCATCCCCTGATCAAAAAACAGATTTCCCATCAAATAATGGGGTTCAACAAAATTCGGATTGGCCTGAATTGCCTTTTCGCAACACCCTACCGCCTCACGCGCCTTGCCCTCATAACGAAAGATACGGGCGAGGCTGCAAAAAGCCTCGGCATAATCGGGCTTCAGGTGGATGGCCTTTTGATAGCAACCAATGGCTTCGTCAATCCGGTGCAGATCATTGAGTGTGCTTCCCAGGCTATTATAAAAAACCGGCTGTTCAGGATCTATCTTAATGGCCCTGCTTATCAAATCTACCGCCACATCGTTCTTCCCGGACTGGTGACAAACCACACCCAACAGATGAAGCGCATCCGGATGTTTCGGATTATGCTGCAAGATCCTTTCATAAATTGCCCTGGCTTTTTCCAACTGCCCGGATTGATGAAGCTGAAGGGCGGCATCTATTTCTGGCTGAACCGTCATCGGAAAAAGCCTATTTGACCGCCTTCTGGTACATCCTGTAGATCGTTTTTCGATGCCACTGGCCTTTACCGCTGAGCGTGGGCAACCCTTCGGAATTAAACACCTCGGCGATATCCTTCCACCCCAGGTCCTTTTCATTTCTCATCGCTATCACCCGCCTCAGGATTTCCTCTTTGTAGGCGTCATCCGACACATCCCGATTTTTTTTCGCCGCCGCCTTCTTCTCCGGAGCCGGTGCTTTCGGGGCAACGGATGGGGCTTGAAAAGGGTTTGTCAATGCCTTCAACGTATCGGAAAGACGTTCAAACAACGAGATGAACCGATCCGCCATATCAGGGTCTGAAGCGGAAATACCCGAAGCCAATGATAATTCAGCCAAGTCCCTTTTGATGTCCGCCGCGTTCCGGTTGTCGTTGACCCCTCTTGCCACAAATTTCAACGCATCAACCGCGTTCTGTGGATAGCTTTCACCTGTTTCGACGTAGATGATGTTTTTGGATTGGCTCTGAATCTCTTGAATGACGCCCGGTCCATCCTGCCTCAAAGCTTTGTCGCCGACAACAATCTCAACCTGATCCGAAATCCCCGACAATTCCACCTCATCCGAATTACGAATCAAACGCTCGGAATTTTCATGAGACAAAATCAGCGACAAAACACACCTACCCCCTGCCTCCATCCTCCCCCCTCCGATCTCCCGCCTCCCATCTCCGTCCTCCGTCCTCCCGTCTCCGTTCTCCGTCCCTTCCCCTAGCTGATCCAACTTTTCCCGAGCATCCACATTCCAAGGCTCAATCTCCAACACCCTGTTATAAAACACCCTCGCGTCATCAAATTTCCTCAAGGACACGCAAATATGACCCATAATAAGCAGCGTCTCCATGTCGGTCGGATCCACCTCCAGGATCTTCAAATAAATCTCAAGGGCCGCTTCGATCCGGCCCAATATGGCGTAGTAGAAATCAGCGAGATTTTTCTGGAATACAGGATTCCGGGGCTCAAGCGCGGCGGCCTTTTCGTAGTGATGCAGCGTCTTTTCTTGATCACCCTCATTATAATACAAAACGCCCAGGTCATTATGCGCAAGGGCATAATCAGGATAAGATACTACCAACCTTTCAAGCGCATCCATCGCCTCCATTTTCCGGTTGTCGTTCATCAAACGCTGCGCGTCCTGATACATCTTGTCAGGCGTATCCACAAAACCCGTAGGAGATCCCTCTTCTCCAAATCCCTGCCCCCGACCCCCTATCTCCGGTCTCCCGTCTCCGGCCTCCCGTCTCCCGTCTCCGGCCTCCCGTCTCCCATCTCCTATCTCCGTCCCTTCCCCCAATTCATCCAGCTTTTCCCGAGCATCCAAATTCCAAGGCTCAACCTCCAACACCCTGTTATAAAACACCCTCGCGTCATCCGTCTTTTTCAAAGACACACATATCTGCCCTAAAATAAGAAGGGTTTCAATATCCGTTGGGTTCGCATCCAGGAGTTTCACATAAATCTGAAGCGCCTCTCCCATCCGACCCGCTTCAATGTAATAGAAATCCGCCAGGTTCTTCTGGAAAACATCATTATAGGGTTCAAGCTGAGCCGCGCGTTCATAATGCGCCAGCGCCTTCTCTTTTTCCCCCTCGCCGTAATAGAGAACGCCCAGATCGTTATGCGCGACAGCATAATTCGGTTGCATGGACAAAAACATCTCCAGCGCACCGATGGCTTCCTTTTTACTGCCGCTGTTGATCAGCCTCTGGATCTCCTCATACAACGCATCAGGAGATTTAACCGATCTCCCTTGTCCCTGATTGTCAAACCTGTCATAATTGTCCATAATATCTCCCTCAATTTCCGGTTTTTCCTGCCTAACGCTCACCCACTCTTGATGCCTATGTGCAACCTCTTCAGTTACGAAATCATCTGCTGCCCCAGGATCGACTCTGGCCATACCTTGAATCATTATCATTTGTTATGGCTCTGTCATCCTATCAGATGGCAAACTATTCTGACACAGGGAGTTTTTTGAGTGATTCACACCAAAAGCCAAGTAGAAACAGGCATGACGTCGCACCAGTCCGGCAAGTCAATGGCTTGATCAACCTCCGCTGTCAACAGCAGGGCTTTAGAATTTGGGATTCGCTTTCTCGCCATCTCCAGACCCTTGATTTCGCGGTTCAGATTTCCTGAATCCAGACGTTCGGTCACTTGTATAATCAATGGCTGTTTTTCTGTTGTGAAAGCCACAAAATCGCACTCCCATCCGTTTTTTAAAAAGTATATCTCGTCTGTTTGAGCCCTGAGGTGGGTAAACACCAGGTTTTCCAGAAGTTTACCGCGGTCCTCAAAAAAGGAATATGGGGTAACTGCCGCAAAACCGTTGTCAAAGAGGTAAACTTTTTT
>JAFCZI010000025.1 GCA_019314425.1 Deltaproteobacteria bacterium
CAGAAAAAATATTGAAAGTTGTATGTTGTATCCTTGTCGATAGTAATTTTTTATTTGCCGGGCATGGAGTAAAATTATTTTTTCATTTAAATCTATAAAGTTAAAATTTACTGCCGCGCTAGAAACTTGTTCCCAGGAAAAAAGATACAAGCCAAGTGAGGCTAATTTATGTATAAGGATGTTCCTTATGCTTATTGTAACTATATCTGTGGCAGCTAACAAGCCTTTTGATGTATTTGGGATATAAGATAAAAGTTCAAATAGCTCGATATTTCCATCTATTTCTCTTTGATAATTTGGTGCTGCCTTCCAACCTCTTAAGATACTGAGATATCTTTTCTTGCTTCCTTCAACAAGAAGGCCTTCATCTATTATATGTTTGAAGAAAAGGCTCCATTTCAACAATTTATAAATCCACCGCGTTCATGCTGACGGTTGTTTGCGCCGATATAGACCAGCACCCGGGTACCAAAAGGGTTCTTGTGTGAAGAGAACTCCAGCCCTTCTTTTGGTGTTTTCCCGCCCCGTCCCGGCAAACGCCCAGTTGATGTTCAGGAAATAATCCTATCCCACATGGCTCTTCACCGCTACATGCCTTAGCGACCGTTCCTGAAAATACAATCCCCGGAACAAAAAACCCCATTCTCGCTTTGAGAAACGGGGTTTTCGGATGCTGTGGATCATTTTTCTCGCCTCTTAGGTTCAATTGAAAAATGAATTGCCATCGAAAAAACAGTGAAAAAGCGATCATCCTTCTATTAGCTAAGGATATTTACACCCCAAAAAGGTCACTCGTCAAGGAAATTCAATCTGTTGAATACATCCTTTGGCGAGCAACCAACCATTATGGGCAGAGAGGGATCCGCCATCAACGGATGATTAGGCATTGAGTCTTCTTGATGCAACGGTCTCAATTTTGGAAAGTTCGTCTGTCATCCTGTTCTCGGCATTCCACAAATCATAAGCCTGCTGCATGCGTAACCAGAGCCCAGGCCCATTACCCGCAAACTTGCCTATTCGAAGCGCCATTTCAATTGTGATTGGATGGGTACTGGCTAATACACGGTGAAGTTGCCGGCAAGAAACACCGAGCCGCTTCGCTGACCGACAGGCCAAGATTTTTAAGTACATCTTCACGTAAAATCTCACCGGGATGTACAGGAGGTCTTTTCAAAGGGCGTTTGACTATATATTCTCCCATGGTTCTACCTCAATGATATTGTTCAAGATTAACCTTCAATACATTTCGGCACGGCGTTACATTAGTAAAAACCCCCAGTCCATGGCCGGTTCGGTCGTTGATGAACCGGGCGGCGAGCACCATCCCCACCCGGTGGGTCATCCTGAGGGGCCAGAGGTTCTCCATGTCGATGGTGACATAGATCTTTTGTCCTTCTGATCTTTCAATCAACCCCTGAATGACCTTTCCGCCGATCCCCATGTCCCGGAATTCCGGATCCACAGCCGTATAACCTCGTTCCAGGTATCCGGAAAAATCCAGCCCGGTTTCGGTTTCGATCTTTTTCCGGTACTGCTCTTTGGGATATTTATGAGTGGAGGTGCCGACCACACGGTCCTCGCAGATAGCGTAACCGATCAGGAAGGCCTTTTGAAGGTTCTCTTTTATCCAGGAAGTGCCCACGCCGCCGTTGGATGCCACGAGATCGCTGATCTGATCCAGGACGGCTTCGGGGGTTTCATCCGGTGGGGTAAAGCAATAACGGACGTCCATTCCGGGTTCCGGCTTTTTTAAATCCGCATTCCGCATTCCGCATTCCGCAATTGGAAGGTCAGACGCAATCAATCATGCCCATGATCTGCGAGGTTTCAAAGCCTTTGAGATGCAGTGCCCCCGAACGACAAGATGCCACACAAAGACCACACCCCTTGCACAGGGTGGATTCGATCACGGCCTTGCCGGTTTTTTCATCCATCCTGGGAGCCGAGTAGGGACAGATGGAGACGCAAACCCCGCAACTGCTGCAATTGAGCGGACTTACTTCTGCAACCGTACCGCTTACGGGCAGGCTTTTGGCCGATAAAAGCGTGACGGCTCGTGCGGCGGCGGCCTGGGCCTGGGCGATGCTTTCGTCGATGGGTTTGGGCGAGTGGGCCAGGCCACAGACAAACACGCCGTCGGTGGCAAAATCCACGGGTCGCAACTTCACATGGGCTTCCATAAAGAAGCCATCTTCGTTCTGGGCGACCTTGTAAAACCGCGACAGGGGATTTTCCCTTTCGGGGACGATGGCCGAAGCCAGCACCAGAAGATCGGAGTGAATGATCATCTTTTTTCTGAAAACCGTATCCGTAAACCCGATCTCCACTTCCTGATCCCGCGGTTCTATCTTAAGCCCCTTATCAAAGTTGTAGCGCACAAAAGAGATGCCCCGGGTTCTCGCCTCCCGATAGAGGTCTTCCCTGAGTCCGTAGGGCCTCATGTCCCGGTAAACCACATAAATATGCATATGAGGGTTTCGTTCTTTAAGTTCCAGGGCGCTCTTGATGGACTGGGTACAGCATACTTTGGAACAATAGGGGCGCTCTTGAACACGAGAACCGTGACATTGCAGAAAAACGGCCGTATTGAGGCCATTGAGTTGACTGTCCCCTTTAATGAACCCTTGCTGTAACTGGAGACCGGTCATAACACGGGAAGAAGCGATCAGGGCCGGATCTTCAGGACTATGTTCGGTTGCCCCCGTCGCCATAATGGTAACGCCGTGTTCCAGGGTTCGACTTTCCTGCCCTTGTATAACGGTGGTTTTAAAGTTCCCTACAAAGCCGTCCACTTCGGTAATTTCAGCGCCCAGGCAGACTTCCACCTTATCTGACGCCTCCACTTCCCGGGTCAGCTCCTGCAGATAATCCTGAATATCTTCGCCACGCCATGTTTCGTGCAGGGAAAGGGCGTTGCCCCCCAGTTTTCCTTCACGCTCCACCAGATAAGTCAGATATCCCTGTTCAGACAGGTTCTTGGCGGCCTCCATTCCGGCTACACCGCCCCCGATCACCAGCGCGTTCTGGTTGACGTTGAGTATCGGCTCCGGCAGAGGCTCCAGCAGTCCCGCCTTGACCACCGCCATTCGTACAAGATCCTTGGCTTTTACCGTGGCAGCCTCGGTATCATCCTTATGCACCCAGGAACACTGGTTCCGAATATTAACCATTTCGAAAAGATATTTATTGATCCCGGCGCTGGTGAGGGTATCCTGAAAGAGCGGTTCATGGGTTTTGGGCGTACAGGCCGCTACCACCACCCGGTTAAGCCCTTTCTGCTGAATGACCTCACCCATCTTGTCCTGGGTATCCTGGGAACAACTGAACAGGTTTTGTTCGGCAAACACCACGCCGGGCAGTCCCTTTGCAAACTCCACCACCGCCGGTACATCTACAACCCCGGCGATATTGGTGCCGCAGCAACATACGAAAACACCGATACGCGTCGCATCTCCCCTGATATTCCGTTCCTCCGGAATCTGGGCCTTCTTTGTCAAAGACCAACGGGCTTCCGAAAGGAGACTTCCGGCGACCCCCGCCGCCGCACTGGAATCCACCACCGACGAGGGGATATCCTTGGGCGCCTGACAGGCACCGCAGACAAAAATACCGGGTGTAGCGGTCTCCACGGGCTTAAAGCTGCCGGTCGTCATGAAATTATAATGATCCAGCGTCAACCCCAGTTTTTCAGCCAGCGCCCGTCCCTCGGCTGTGGCGCCGAGTCCCACGGACAAAACCACAATGTCAAAGGCCTCTTCCACTTTCCGGCCGGTCTCATCGATATAGCGGATCAGGTTCATGCCGGACTCTTTATCCGGGACGATATTCGTCACTCGCGACTTCACAAACCGAACACCCGCCTCATCCTTGGCTCGATTGTAGTATCTCTCAAAGTCTTTTCCGTTGGTTCGGATATCCATGTAAAAGATGGCCGCATCCAGGTCGCCCGGAGCGTGCTCCTTGGCCAGCATGGCCTCCTTAACGGCGTAAGTACAGCAAACGCCTGAACAATATCCATGCCCCCCCAGATGTTCATCCCGGCTTCCGATGCATTGCAGCCAGGCAATCTTTTCCGGTTCTTTTTTGTCCGACGGGCGCACCATGTGCCCTCCGTAGGGACCGGAAGCGGACAGGATGCGTTCAAACTCAAGGCTGGTGACCACGTTCTTGTTTTTGCCGTAGCCATAGGTGTCGTGGTCCAGGGGATTATAGGTTTCGCTGCCGGCGGATACGATCACCGCGCCCACATTCAGATTAATATGCCGTTCTTTGTCCTCATAGTTAATGGCGCCTGCGGGACAGACTTTCTCGCAGTTTCCGCATTTCCCCTTGGTCAACTTGATGCAGTATTCCGGGTCAATTGCATATTTCAGGGGAACGGCCTGAGCGTATTTCACATAAATAGCCTTCCGTTTTCCCAGCCCCGCATCATATTCATTGGGCACCTTTTTGGGGCATTTTTCCGTACAGGCCCCACAGGCGATACACTTATCCATATCCACATAGCGGGGGTGCTGTAGAATGCTCACCTCAAAATCGCCCGCTTCGCCTTTAAGCGCTGTGACCTCTGAAAGCGTGAGTAACTCAATATTAATGTGCCGGCCGACCTCGACCAGTTTCGGTGAGATAATTCACATGGCACAGTCATTTGTGGGAAAGGTCTTGTCCAATTGGCTCATCATACCGCCAATGGAGCTGGTCCTCTCCACAAGATAGACGTAATATCCGGAATTGGCCATATCCAGCGCGGCCTGCATGCCGGTAATGCCGCCGCCCACAACCATGACGGAACCGAGTTTTTCTGTCGACATAAACTACTCCTGAGTTATAAAAGAGGTGACGTTATCTATCGCCACTTGGTTTTTTAGAAGGCCCAAAACCTTTTCATCAACGCCCATACACAACCCCAGCAACTGGACGTAGAGTATGGAGGGCAGGGAAGCGGCGCTCACACCGTCAGCCGCCATCATGCTCTGAACCTGATCAAACTGAAGCTGGCAATAGGGGCAGGCGGTACACAGAAAATCCGCTCCTGATTCGCGTCCGTTGTCCAGCTTTTTCCGGGTCAAATCTATAGAGATACGATCGTTTACGCCCATCAGGGGGGCACCGCAGCAATTGAGCTTTTCGCTCCATTCTATGCTTTCAGCCCCCGTTGCCTTCACCAGTTCATCAAAGAGGGTCGGTGCCACCGGATCATCGAATTGGGTGACTTTGCTGGGACGCAAGGCATGACATCCATAATGGGTCGCGATTTTGAGGTCTTTCATTTTTCGGGTGATCTTTTTTTTCAGATTGTCCAACCCCACATCATGATAGAGAACCGAAAGCAGATGTTTGACCTCCACCCGGCCTTGATAAGACAGGTCTCTCGGTTTTAACATGTCATTGATTTCCCGGCGCAGCGTCTCATCGTTCCCGAGGACGTATTGGGCTTCTTTCAGCGTGCCGAAGCAGCATTTACACAGGGCCATGATGTTGACGCCGTCACGTTCAGCCAGCGCGAGATTTCCGGCTGCGGAGAGAAGATAGGCTTTCCGGTCCACATTCCGCAGCGGGTAACCACAACAGGTGAAATCTCGATAATCGATCAGATCCACACCCAGACGGGACATCACTGCGCGGGACGCGGTTTCATATTGTTCGAGTCGGGCAGGAATATTACAGCCCAGGAAAAAAGCGTATTTCATCATTTTGCCTCTATTAAGGTCTCGGTCTCTTTAAAGCGCAATGCACATGGTCTTTGGTCTTATGCGGCGGTCCCCTTCCGGGGGCCCTTGATCGCTATATTCTTCAACTGGTAAAGGATATCCGTTACCGCCACCAGTTGGGGGCAGTGCTCCTGGCACTGGTAACATGTGACACAATCCCAGATCATGCCGGCGCCACAGGCCATATCCGTGAGGCCAAGACCGAGGCTGCACATGATCTGATGGGGCAGCAGCCCCAATGTTTCTTCTGGGTTGTCGCAAACCGCTACCACAGGACAAACGGTGGTACAATTCTGACAGGTATAACAGGCTCTAAAGGTCTCAGTGTCGTAAGGCAAGACCGCTCGGGAGTCTCTATCGCCGTTGAAGACCAGTGAACCGGTCTCCGCCGCACGGGGCCAACCCTTCGCAACCTCACGCCTGGCCCGTTCAAGGGGCTGTGCATAAGCCTCAGGCGTCAAATTGGGTTTATTCAACCCCCTCACGAAGGAAAAGCCGGAAAGCATCAGGGGGTCAGCCATGGCATCGGTCTGAATGAGACCTTCTCTCACATTGAGCCAGAGGTCTCTCAGGTTGATACCCGAGGGGCACACCACGGTGCATCGATCACAATTGGTGCAGATGTAGACGCCTTCTCGAAGGGCCTGTCGCTCGGACAGAGAAAGGACTTTTCCCGCAGCCAGGTTTCGAATGGTTTGCAGCTTTTCCGATGGCAGAATGCAGTCGTTTCCAAGGGCATCGAATGCGGGGGATGAAGAACACCTGAGGCTGCACGTGCCGCAATGGGTACAGGCATCCAGTTCCAGCATTTGGCGTGTCAGGATATTGGCAGGATGGGACCGTTCCTTATCCATGACCGCATTGGCCATCAGGGAGAGCGGCGTTGTGATAATATGAAACATTTTGCTGAAAGGCAGGTATGCCAGACCCACAAAGCAAGCCAGGATATGGATAATCCAGAAAAAGTATGTCGCCTCGGTATCCTCAAGAAATTGCGCCATGGGCCGCATCCCTTTTGAGAGATTGAAGCCTATAAACGCCCATCCCGGCACAGCGTGGCAACTCTGGCAGCTCATTTCATGAAGTTCTCGACCCTGGGTCAACAATTCCATTTCAAAGGGGCCTGCCACCTTCGGGGAAACCACCCCGAATTCCTTAACCCAGAAGGCTTCCAGGGCTTTCAGCTCCTGCGCATCGTCCGTATCCGCATACTCTTCCACCATGCGCTGAAAATCACTGTGGGATATGATCTTGGCCCCTTCCAGAAAAAAGCCGGTGACCATGATAACCGCTACAATCATGATGGCATAGCGGTCCATGCTGTTGGTGCGCAGACGGGGGATTTTGAGAATACGCCGGCGGTAAATGGCAATGGCCACACCTGCGAAAACCATCACCCCGAAAAGGTTCCTGAGGAAAAGGTAGGGATGTCCCGTGGACGCATAGTCCTCGAAAAGACTGCTGCTCGTCCAGCTTTCAAAGGCATGGAAAAAAAGAAGCAGCATAAACCCCACAAAGATGAGCATATGCATGACCCAGCGCAATGCGTCTTCCTTCAGGATTCGGCGTTGAAAAATAACATCCAGAATCAGGACTTTCACCAAGACAAAGATCCGACCGCTGAAAATCACGCCCAAAATGCCTTTTATGGCCTGCGCAATTCTCTGTCCCGTTGAATAAGGGAGTGCCGGTCCGGTGATCTGCCTGGAAACCCAAGTGTAACACTTGTAAACAGATCCAATAATAAAGATTAAGAGAGACCCGTACAGAAGCGAATCAAAAAACATGAACGTATTCCTCACTTATTCCACGAAAATAAGAGCGGCAGATCCGAATTCCTTTTCAGTCTGCCTCGTTGGTGTGCCAAAAACCTTACCACAATAAAGGCTCGGTCTATATAAGGACCCGGGGTCTTGTCAAGAGAAAAGTTTCACAAAACCCCAATAGACTGACGCTCCGGCGCCATTTTAACCCGTGCCAGCCCGGTCATGAAAAGGCACAAACCGGAGATTTAATTTGTAATTGTACCCCTAAATGGAAACAATTGCCAAGCGCAAACATGGGAGTTGAAAAAAAGATCGTCAATTGGTAGAAAGGTCCGATCATCAACAGCGAACCTAACAAGGAGTTTTTAATTTGGGCTGCAACATTAAACTAAAAGATGCATTCAAGGGTTACACCTTTGATCAGGATAAGATTTTTTCACCGGAAGAGACGGTGGCGCGTTTTAAGAACAGGCTTAAAGAAGTGAATCTGGATATCCTGGAAGAAACCGTTCGAATCGACAACGGTAGACTGAATATCCCCATTTATTTCAGTGTCTGCGGGCGTGATGCGTTGGACATTATCGGAACCAAAAAGCAGATGGGAAAAGGCGGGACTCCCAGCCAGTCCGAGGCCAGCGCGGTGATGGAGCTGGCGGAGCGGTTCAGTTTTTTCAGTTTCTGGAAAAACCCCGAAAATTTCCGGGTGGACACCTACGGAAATGTGAAAAAGCAGGCGCTCCCCTTTGAGGCCATCGCCAAATCCGTACACGATGATTCCAATGAGCTGGACAGGGCCCGGGAAATATTTGAAGATCTGCCCCTCAAATGGACCCTTGCTTGCAACATGACCAAGGATCGGGAAATGCTGATCCCTTTTGACTGGTTTTTTGCCATCAACGAGTTCAACGGGCCGTCAGCCGGAAACTGCGTCGAGGAGGCCATGAGCCAGGGGATTTGTGAACTGGTGGAACGGCATGTGTCCTCCATTATCAGCCGGGAGAAAAAGAACGTACCGGCCATTGATCTGAATACGGTCACGGATACCCTTACGTGCGAGCTGATAGCGAAATATAAAAAGGCGGGGATTGAACTCTTTGCATCGGACTTTTCCCTGAATACAGGCATTCCCTCGGTGGGTGCTCTTGCCTACGATCCGGCCACATTTCCTGAAAAAAGCGAAATGGTCTGGACCGCCGGCACCACGCCCGATCCCCAGAAATCACTGAGCCGTGCGCTTACCGAGGTGGCCCAACTGGCCGGTGATTTTAATTCCGGTTCCAACTATGTGGCCAGTGGCCTTCCCAAATTCCAGGATCTCGCGGACGCCGATTTCATTTTGAAGCCGGACCGCACGGTTCCCATCTCAAGCTTGCCTTCTTTAGGCAACGACAACATCAAGGTGGAGGTGGAAAACTGCATTGCGGCCCTCGGCGTCATGGATATGGAACTGTTTTCCGTGGATGTGATGCACCCCCATCTTCAAATTCCGGCCTTTTATTCCATTATTCCCGGCGCCCATTTTCGGGAACGGGCTGTGGGAACCAGTGTGGGTATGTTTTGCGCCAAACTGATTGCTGCATCGGACAACACCCAATGGAGCATAACCCAATTGAACAGAATGGATCGATTGCTGCCCGACAAGTACTATATTAAATTTTTCCTGGGGCTGGCCTGTATTTCGCTCAATGACCCCCGAAAGGCCATCGAATTTCTGGAAGAGGCCCTGAAACTGGGACCCAAACGGGAGGATGTGCCCAGCATTTATTCCTACATGGGGATTTGCCTGAGGGATATGGCGCAATATCGAAAAGCCATTATCGTGCTTGAAAAGGGGGCTGAGATCGATCCTGAACGAACGGATATCCACAATCTCATGGGATTTTGCTATTTCAAACTGAAAGAACACACGAAAGCGATTGAAGCGTTTCACAAAGTGCTGGAACTGAACCCCGCATCCGCTATCGATTATGCCAATATTGCGTCCAATTACAGGGATATGGGCAACCGAGACATGGCCGTCCGGTTTTACAAATTCGCGCTGGAACTGGATGAAAACATTGATTTTGCCAGGGATAATTTAAAGAGTTTGGAAGGGGAAACATCGAAGAACAAAGAAAGTAAAACAGAAAAAAGCGCCAGCGCATTGATCGCAAAATCCGGGGAAATGAACAGCCGTTTGAGTCACTAGTTTTTTGTTGTTCCGGAGCGGCAGCATCAGACGTTCTTTACCACCCTTGCTGGAATGCTGGAAGACGAAAAGAAGAAATAGTTGTTTACAGGGTGCCGGGGACAGTTGTCAGGGTTCAGGATGGAATCGAAACTGATATTTCTGCCCCCTGAAAACTGCACCCTGCACCCTCAAGAAAAAGTGGAGTTTTTACATGAACGAGATCACCCCCACCCATCATAAAGATTTTATTCGCCAGATTGTTGCTGAAGACGTGGCTGCAAACAAAAACCAGGGCCGAGTGGTCACCCGTTTTCCGCCCGAACCCAATGGTTACCTTCACATCGGCCATGCCAAATCCATATGCCTGAATTTCGGCATTGCCCATGAAAATGAAGGGGGCGTATGCCATCTGCGGTTTGATGATACCAACCCCAGCAAAGAGGAGGTGGTGTATGTGGAATCCATCCAGCGCGACGTCAGGTGGCTGGGGTTCGACTGGGGCGAACACCTGCATTACGCCTCCGATTACTTTGAAAAGCTGTATCAATACGCGGTTCAGTTAATCAAAGACGGCAATGCTTATGTGTGCAGCGTCCCCCCCGACAAAATCAGGGAATATCGCGGAACCCTCACAGAACCCGGGAAAGACAGCCCCTACAGAACCCGGGACGTGGCAGAAAACCTGGATCTTTTTGAACGGATGAAAGCAGGCGAATTCGAAGACGGCGCCCATGTGCTTCGCGCCAAAATTGACATGGCGTCTCCCAATATGAACATGCGGGATCCGGTGATCTATCGTATTTTAAAAAAATCCCACCATCACACGGGGGATAAATGGTGCATCTATCCCATGTACGATTTTGCCCATTGCCTTTCCGATTCTCTGGAAGGGATCACCCATTCTCTCTGCACCCTTGAATTTGAAGACCATCGCCCCCTGTACGACTGGTTACTGGATCAGCTGCCGGTGGATTGCCATCCGCAACAGATCGAATTTGCGCGCCTCAATATCAGCAATACCATTCTGAGCAAACGAAAACTGCTGCAACTGGTGAAAGACGGGTCTGTGGATGGGTGGGACGATCCCCGAATGCCCACCATTTCAGGGCTTCGCCGGAGAGGTTATACGCCTGAATCCATACGAGATTTCTGTGACCGTATCGGGTTGGCCAAGAGGGACAGTGAGGTGGACATTGCCCTGCTGGAACATTGCCTGCGGGAGGATTTGAATGAGCGGGCGCCGCGCGTCATGGGGGTGTTGCATCCGCTGAAAGTGATCATCGATAATTATCCTGAAAACCAGACCGAAGACCTTGAGTTTCAAAACCATCCGGGAGATGCCGCCATGGGGTCCCGCATGGTCCCCTTTTCCCGCGTGCTATACATTGAACGGGGCGACTTTCGGGAAGAAGCGCCAAAGAAATTCTTCCGCCTGGCGCCCGGACGTGAAGTTCGGCTGCGGTATGCCTACTACATCACCTGTGTGGGGATGGAAAAAGACGAGAAAACGGGTGAAATCACGGTGCTCCACTGCACCTACGATCCGGAAACCAAGGGCGGAGATTCTCCGGACGGGCGCAAGGTCAAGGGCACCATTCACTGGGTTTCGGCTGCTCATGCTCTTGAGGCTCAGGTGCGCCTTTACGATCACCTTATGTTGGCACCCGATGACGATCAAAAGGAGCCAGCCGACTTCACCGACCTGCTGAACAAGGATTCCTTGGAAGTCTTAACCGCATGTCGTGTGGAACCCGGCCTGAAAGACGCGGCCCCCGGCAGCCGGGTCCAGTTCGAGCGGTTGGGCTATTTCTGCGTGGATCCGGTGGATTCTTCTCCGGGAAAGCCGGTCTTCAACAGAACCGTTTCACTGCGGGACACCTGGGCCAAAATCGAAAAGGCTCAGAAATCGAAAAAAGCCAAGTAGGGTTTCCTCGTTCCCATGCTCTGCGTGGGAACGCACTTTCGGACGCTCTGCGTCCTCTTTGGGTCTTGATTATCGTCTCTCGGCCATTTGCTATTGCTCAACCGAATATGGGTTCAGAAACTGCCGCCTCCAAAAAAGTTTCTTATCCACTTCATTCAGCTTAGCTTCTTCACAAACGACGTCCCAATTCTGTTCGATTGCGGCAGTCAGGCTACCGAATGTTTCGCGTGCTTCTTTCTCAGAAAGAAGGAAGTTGTGCGCGGTCTCAAGGCACGTTTTGAGTTGGCTCAGATTGTTGTCGCCAGATATGAGCATGGCCTGTGAAGCCTCATTGCCTGTGCGGCCTTGCGGACAAATGTCATAAGCAGGCGTCAGGGTCAGCACTTTCCCGTCCCAAAACGCCGCATGGTTCCGCGCATGATCGTCGGTATTGCCGCACAAAATATTGAAGACGAGCCGAGAGAACAGCTCTTTCAGTGTATGCTTAGGATCGGTAAAACGGTGGCGGATAATTTCGGATAACGTTTCATAGCTGGCGTACCGCGCCATCATATCATCCAGGCAAAACAGAGTTAGAGCTGAGACCATAGCCTTTCGTGCCCACTTGTCACCTTTTGGCACGCGGTCAAAACGCTCGATCAAGAGAACGTCTTTGTTAGCCGCTTTGGCAAGCTTTACTGGTGCAACATTCAATCCAGCCAATTCAGCCAACCGCATGGCGATGAATTCAGTTTTAACGACGCTGTACAGATCGGTGCTGGATGAAAACTTGGCCACGTATTTCTTGCCTTGGTCTTGAATTAAGGCTTTAGGACGAGCGCCGCCAATAGAGCTGCCATGGAACAACGCCTGATCCAACTCCGGTGTTAGAAGCACGCCTTTTTCGACCCGTTCTGCAGATTCAATCAATTCTTCCATGTTAACATTATTTGCGGTACGCGGCGTGTATTTTGTAGGGGAATGCTGAAAATCAAGCGCACCGATCCGAACCAGACTCCAGCAGGTAGGTCAGTTCATCCAGCTCAGCTGTGTCAGTGCCGGTGCCTTTAAGCCCTAACTTTTTGTTGATAATCACACGCCGGCCCCACGCATCAGGCGCGGCATCCCTGATACAGCCGGGTATGGTCAAGCCCTCGGGCAAGGGAAGCACTCCAACCTTTAGCGGTAATTCGGGTTCGTAAATTGCAATCGCAGGTTTGCTGTCACCGATACGATTCAGGTAGCTTTTACCATAGTTGAACAGGACATTACCGTTATCAGCTTCAAGCCGTCCGGCCACGACAGGCTCGGTTTCGCCTGGCAGCCATATCCAGACAAAGGCTTCTTTCTCTGTTTTAGAAGTCATCGCGCACCGCTTTAAATTTCTTGCGAACAGATTTTGGCAGGAGCGCCAGCTTTTCCTTGGTTTGACGCAGGTATTTCGTCAGCGCGCTTTCATCGGCATCAAACAGCTTGACGCCAACAATGGTTGCTACTTCGAACACGGCTCCGATTTCACATTTGAGATTGCCTTTTTCAATGCGTTGCAGCAGTCCTCTGGAAATACCAGCGCGATCAGCCAACTCCTGAGCAGTGAGCTTGCGCTCATTACGCGCTTCTCGGATCAATGCACCGAGCAAGGCAGCCGCATCGCGGCTATAGCGAGAGTAGGTGCGTGTGATGGGCTTTGGCATTATTTTTCCTTTGATTCTCATGTAGACCATATAATGGCTTAATGATCTTTCTGTGAACCAGAGATAATAGATTTCTTTTGGTTTGTCAAGATAATGGATTGGGG
>JAFCZI010000026.1 GCA_019314425.1 Deltaproteobacteria bacterium
AATTAAGGTGTCCCCGGGATACGCCTATTACATGGAATCTAAATCGCTTTCTGAGAAAACTTTCTTCTTACCATCCTTTGTTTCTATTATATATCCGTCAACACTGTCCACTACATCAGGATGTAAATTGTTCTTGACATAATTCAAGTAGCCACAAGGACCGAATGAACCCCCTGTCATTTTCTTTACAGAAATGATGATTCTCAACATGACTGTACATATCAAATCTTTGGACGTCTTGTTCTCTATCAAGTGGTCATAAACCTCCATGGCCAGCGAGAAGAACTTGCCAGAATCAGACGATTTTCCCTTGAAATTGTGAAAGTAGAGATTACTAAGCGTATCCACTATCTTTTGATCGGTAAGGTTAAATTGTCCCTTTTTGTAGCAAACCGCAAAAAAAGATTCAAACGCATATGCAACTGGTTTAGCGCTCGGTTCTTTGAAAATATCGTCATGCTCAGAATGGGGTATCTTTTTTAATTCAGCTCTGAGTCCTTTTTCATCTCGAAGTTTTTCTTGATAGATTTCATTGTCAAGATAACGACATCCTCGATCACACGAAATGTTTTTTAAGCGATTTTCCCCACAGCATTGAGGGCAAACCAATTTATCCAAACCAGGGCAATATCGCTTTGCGATTTTTCCATCGCAGTATCCGCATTTTGGCTTCGGCATGCACATGCTCCCATCTTTAGTAAGCAACGAAAAACTGAAATCCGGGGACACCTTACTTATTTTTGAGGATACCTTCAAGAATTTCAAGGTGTCCCCGGAATACCCATAATCACAACACCGCCAGCAAACGGTGTTGCGTTTCCTCGATCACATCCGGTTCGTACAATTTCTGCCCAAGCGAATCCCGCACATAGAAAACGCCGGTCAATTCTTCCCCGTCACTGCTGACTTTTGCCGTTCGAATGTCCAGGCCCATAGCAAAGATCACGCATGCCAAATCATACAGCAGACCAACCCTGGCGGTCGAACGAATTTCGATGAGGGTAAAAAAGTCCGATTCTTCATTGTTGATAATAACTTTTTCCCTGACCGGTCTCCCGTAGGTCTCCGGCATCTGGGTGTCCCTTTTCTCCTGAATCAAATGATCCAGTAAAAGACGATCACCCAGGGCTTCGTTCAGGTCGTTTTGCGTTTTGGCCCATTTTTCCGTTTCATGGTAAACGTCCGGCGGATTGGTCACCTCATAGGTATCAAAAGCCAGGCCGTTTTTTAAAGCGAAGATGCTCGCGGACAACACCGCCATATTGTTCAGGGTGAAGACGCCCGCCATCTTGCTGAACAACCCCGGTTTATCGTGAGTGACCTGAATGACTCGGGTGACGGAGGCGTCTTTTCGTTTTTCCAATTTCCATGCATGCTGTTTGTCGCCCAGATTCAACGCCAGGGAAAAATGGACCGTCATGTCTGCAAGCGAGGTGTTCAGGATATACCGGGAAGACACCTGGTAAATCAGTTGATGCACTTTTTCTTTCTCAAAATCGAAAGACAGGATTTCCCGAATGCGTTCCCGTTTGATCTCGATCTTCTGGGTGGCGTCCGGAGATGCCAGTGTGCCCCCTTCCAATATGTGTTGAACCTTGTGGAACAGCTCCGCCAGGAGCATGATTTTCCAGTCGCTTCGGGCCATGGGGCCGGTGGCAAAACTGTCCGCGATGGTCAGCAGAAAAAGCATTTTCAATAGCTGCCGATCCTGAATGGACTGGGCCACCTGAACACAGGTCTTCTCGTCCCGAAGATCCCTGCGCTGAGCAATGTGGGGCAGCAGGAGGTGATGCTTAACCAGAAATGAGATGGCCTCAACGGAGGCTTTCTCAAACCCCAGTCGCCCCAGAATCACGGGGACCAATCGGAAACCCCGTTCGCAATGTTCTTCCCCGTATCCTTTTCCGATATCGTGCAGTAGTGCCGCCAGAAAAAGCCGGGGAGGATTTTCGATCTCCTCGAAAACAGCTCTGAAAACAGGCCACCTTTCATCATAGATTCCCTTTGAAATTTCGTTGATCACGTCGACGGTTTTCAAGGAATGCAAGTCCACGGTCATCACATGGTAAAACCCGAACTGGGGCAGGTTCCTGATTTTCCTGAATTCGGGGATAAACAGACTGATGAGCCCAATCTCAAGGGCCAACCGAATGATTTCAGGGTTTTGAGGCTTCAAAATCAGCTCCAGGAACAAGGCTCTTCCCTCGGCCGATGGGATAAGGGCTTTCCGTTTCCGGCTGATAATTTCTTTGGCTTCCCAGATAAACCCGGAGCCCAGAAAAAGGCCTCTTTTGTTGGCTTCCTTAAACCCCCGCAGGAGCACCAGGGGATCTTTTTCCGAAAGCACCCCTTCGCCCAGGACAATATTTCCTTTCCGGACCACAAATTCAGAAGGGAGATCTTTTTGGACCGACTCTATGGGGGCCGGATCAATCATGTCCAGCATTTTCACCTGAAATCCTTCATGCCGGTACCGAATCCTGTTCAAATGAAGGTATACGTCCCGCATGAGCTTTTCAGGGCCGGAGATACGGGGTTCGTCCTCATAGCCGAGAACTTTTGAGATCTGATCCTGGTAGGAAAGCCTGAGGCTATCCTCTTTTCGATGGAGCAACCAGTGAAGGTGGTTGCGAACCTTCAGGAGAAAACTTCGGCTGACCCCCAGCTTCCGTACCTCAAAATGGTCGAAAGCCGCAAACCGCTTTATCTGACTCAGGTGTTCGCAATCGAACCAGATCCGGGCCATCCAGGCCATGAGATGAATGTCTCGAAGCCCCCCCAGGCCCTCTTTCAGGTCCGGCTCCACGAAACAGCTTTCCCCCTTATTTCGGTTGGCGCGTTCTCGCCTTGAAATGAGAAATTTCCCCAGCAGAGAATCTTTCTCCCGGGCCATGCGGGACCAGAAGGCCTCCTTATAGAGCCTGTAGAAGGACCGGGATCCCAGCAGAAAACGGCTGTCCACCAGAGATGTGAGCATCCTGAAATCCCCCATGGCCAGGCGGATACACTCCTGATAAGTCAGGATGGAATACCCCACATCCAGCTTGGCATCCCAAAGGGGGTAAAGGGCATGGCGGATGACCTCCTCCATTTGAGGGGGTAACTCACCCTGATGAATCACCACCAGGTCCACATCCGATCCCAGGCAAAGTTCCCGCCGCCCATAACCGCCCAGGGCCGCCACCGACATTGCGCCTTCCCCACCGGTCAGGTTTCCCCGGGGGAATCCAGCCATTACAAAAAGATCCCGAATAAACCGATCCATCACATCGGCATATCGATGGGAAAATCCAAGGCCGGATTCAGACGGTAGCCCTTTCGCAGCCAGTGCATCTCTTTCTGAACAAAATGCCTTGACCCTTGTATGCGATCCGTTCAAAATGGTTGTCCTAAATGGCGTCCCGGTCCTCTTCGCCGGTTCGAATGCGGATGGCCTTTTCAATGGGGATAATGAAAATTTTTCCGTCTCCGATCTCGCCGGTGTAGGCCTTTTCCTTGATGACTTCCACCACCTGGGGGACCAGATCTGCGGGCACCACCACTTCCAGCCTTATTTTCGGCAGAAAATCAACCACATACTCGGCGCCACGATAGATTTCTTTATGCCCTTTCTGCCGGCCGAAACCTTTCACTTCGGTTATGGTGATGCCGCTCACTCCCAGTTTAAGGACCGCGTCTTTTACTTCGTCCAGTTTAAAAGGCTTAATAATGGCTTCGATCTTTTTCATATTGTGATGTCTCCTTGCTCTCCCAGACCCTCTTTTTCCAGACCAGCGGTCTGAATGGGTCTGACTTTTCGATAAATCTCCAAAGGGCTTTTTGAGGCCCCATCCACGACCAGAAGGTCCTTTTCCAGTGAAATTCCGAACAACCGTTCATTCTCTTTCAGATAGGGCAAGATAAGATCCCAGTCTTTCTTTTCAAGGCCTACCACCTCGCCCCCGTTTAATTGCCGGTTATCTATCATCTGGTGGGGGTCCCGAACATAAATCGCCCCCCCGGAGGCCAGACTGAAGAGATTTGACCCCGGATATGGCGTTTCCTGGGGCAGGATATTGCCCTGATCATCAAAGGCCATGCCGTTTAAAACCACAAAGCCACCCCCGTTATGAGGATCGCCCGCCATAAAGGATTCGCCCAGGTAGTCCAGACAGGTGCCGTTAATGACCACCCTGGGACGGCCGACCGCATTGATCAGAGGACGGCCCGCAGCATTCCCCATCACATACACCTCGCCCCCTTTGGCGCCGTACATGAATGTCTGCCCGACATCGCCATGGATCACCATCTTGCCAGCTTTCATGATTTGCCCTAGCTGATCCTGAGCATCACCATGCACATAAATGGACAGGCCATCAATGCCGGAACCCAGATAATCCCCCGAAGAGCCGTAAATGTCAATGCGAACGCCTCCGGAATCGGGACCCAGGCCGCATCCATGGAACCGCTGGCCTTTCAGGCCGAAGACGATAAACCGTCGCCAGCCCCGTAAAAACGCCTCCGTCAGCAGGCGGCTGTCACAGTGGTCTCCCTCCGGCGGGAACAGGGACGCGTCGATAATCAATACCTTTTCGTCATAGGAGGGACCTCTGAAAAAAGCCCGGGTTTCCCAGTCGATCAAACGATATGCCGATTTGACATCCTCTCGGCCAAGGGATGGAAAATGGCGAAATATGGTTTCCAGGGTCTGGTTGATTATCTGCAGAATGGAGCGGCGCTTTTTATCGTATGTGGGATAACGCCGGTCCAGCAGTCGGGTTAAGGCGGACAGGGCCATTTTCAGATGCGCGTCACCCTTCAAGGCCCATCCCTTGACTTCCTTAAGGCAGTCCATGAAATCCGAGAAATCCCAAGTAGCCAGTTCATCGCGCATATATTCAAAAAGGAGGTCGTCCCGTTGAAGCTCAAAAAACCGGGAGATATTAAACCGTTCCTTTTCTTCCGTCCCTTCCAGGTAGTACACCCGGCCCGGAAGATAAGCCTTCTGGTCTCCGGGAGGGGCCTTGATCTCGTGGCCGAATTTGTCTACACAGGTGATGTGTCGTTCCGTGGCCCCACCGCCCGTCTTGTCCAGGTTGAAGATGAATGCGCCCCCGTCCGTATGGCTGCCGCCCCGGGCGTTCCAGCAACGATCCGCCACCGTACCCACCCTGGGATCTTCATCGGAAAGGCTCTTGAGCGTGGCGTCCAGGGCCTGTTTTTCGGAACAGATGAGCCCCACCTGCACCTGGCCGTCGTGCAAACCGAAAACCTGGGGGCGCAGCATGGCTGTATCGGTGATGCCGATCAACTGAAGCCGGTCGTTTTCCGTATCATTTCGCGCAATGATGAAAAACCAGGGGCCATCGGGAGACCCATGCACGTGGGTAGCCTGAATCGCCCGATAGACGCGCTGTTTATCCGCCGGAAGCTGATCAAAATCCCGCTCCATGGTGGGGGCCAGGGCCTCGATCACATACTCCAGCGGATATTGGTAGGTCCGGCTGTAAAGATCAAAAAGGAGTGCGGAAACTTCCGTATCCGTGAGGAATTGGGGATAGAGATTCTTCTGGCGCAGATATTCCGCCACGGAATGGTAATTGGCAAAATCGCCGTTGTGCACCAATGCCTCGTTAAGCCCCACAAAGGGATGTGCTCCGGCCGGATGCCAGACTTTTCCTTTGGTGGGATATCGCTGGTGGGCGATCCACACATGGGCTTTGAAATTGTCCAGCTTGTAATACGCCACCACTTTTTCCGCATATCCCACAATTTTGAGGATAAAGAAATTCCTCCCGTGGGACAGAACAAACGCGTTCTGCTCGCCATAGGCGTCGTAGAAGGCTTTGTTGATATTGAAGCTGTTCTGGTAGATGAATTCGTCTTCAACCCTCCGTCCCGGCGAGCCTTCCAGCCCGTTTTGGGCCGTAAAATGTGCCAGGACTTCCGGTTTTACCCGCACAAAATACCGGAGTACCTCGGGGGGCTTCACCTCTAAGCCCCGAATATCCCGGTAGTCCTGCACATGGGGAATACGCTCGCTGAAATGAACCTCCAAAAAAGGATCAATGAACCGCTTTTCGAGATCTTTCACCACCGCTTCCCGCAAAACAGCAATCTGCAGGATATAGGATTTTTCGAGGATCTCTTCTGAAACGCCCAGCATTCGGGCCTCGAAACCCATGGCCGCAATTCCGCCGCCACGACCGTTTCCCCGGTTGTGCATCTGCTTGCTGGGTTCGTAAATATGCTTTCCCCTGACCGGAATGCTGCACGCAAATCCGGTAACGCCGCAGCCGCCTTCGGTCTCTGTTTCGAAACAGGCTTTTGAGGGAAAATCCTCAAGCAGGGGTTTCCTCGATTGAATCACTCTTTCTACAAGGGTGTTATTTTTCATTTCTCGCTACCATTCTTCATATAATCCAGATGTACCAGGCAATCAGTGCGTCCCACCAGTTCCTTCAAACTTTTCATGCCCAGTTTCTTCAAAATGCGGATGAGCTCTTTTCGCCAGGCCAGAAACAGGTTCAGAATCCGCTGGGTGCCCCATTCCACCTCGATCAGGTTCATCAATTCAGCGTCCGTGGAGGCAATGCCCCTGGCGCAGCCCCGTCCGCTCTCGCAGTTATGACACCGGATGCACTCTAGCGCCACCAGGTCCGCCGTTCCCGTGCAGACCCCGTCGGCGCCCAGGGCAATGGTCTTGGCCACATCGTGGGGCGTTCGAATCCCGCCGCTGGCGATGACCGTTATTTTATCCCGCACCCCCTCTTCCGTTAAAAACCGATGGACTTTGGGTAGGGCGTATTCAATGGGCATGGCGATGTTTTTCTTGGCAATGTCGGGCGCCGCCCCCGTACCGCCGTAGCTGCCGTCCAGATGGATGATGTGGGCGCCGGCGTAATAGCTCCCCACCGCCACCATATCCACGTCCGTGGGCGTTGAAACCTTCACGGAAACCAGGGCCTTGGGGTTGATGGCCTTGATCCAGTCCACATGTTTTTTGTGGTCTTCCACCGAATACACGCTGTGAAAGGGAAAGGGGGAAAAAAGAGGATAACCCACTACCGCTTCCCGCATGCGGGCCACGCCGGGGGTCACTTTGTCTCCCAGGAGATGCCCGCCCAGCCCCGGTTTGGCCCCCTGGGCATACTTGAATTCAACGATCTTGACGCGCTGAAGCGTCTCTTCACGCACCCCGAAAAGCCCGGTGGCCACCTGTGTAATCACGTGATCATCGTAGGGCTTGAGTTCATCGGGATATCCCCCTTCGCCGGTGCAGCAAAAGGTGCCCAGGGCTTTGGCCGCCTTCATTCGGCTGAGCATGGTGTTGATGCTCACGGAGCCGTAGCTCATGCCGCCGCCGTAAAAAGGGACCTGGGTCCTGGCCTGATAGGCGTTGTCATTACGCCGGTTCAGAAGGACACCCAGGTCCATTTCATCATCGTCCCACGTAGCCGATCCGATTTTGCTTTTCCTAAACGCAATGCGCAGCTTGTCAAACCCCCCATCGGAATCGCCGATTTTGTATTCGAGACCCTTTTCAGGGACTTGACCGAATTCCGCCATATGCCAGGTGCTGGCCAGCAGATCCGGCGGCCATCGGCGGTCTCCTAACACTTCAAAAACAGGATTTCTTTTTAAGCTGAGGGCCTGCTCCGGACAGACGTCAATACAGGGTTTTTCACAGTCTTTGCCCACACAGCGATAGGCGTTTTCCACCATCACCCGGCCCCTTCGGACCACATGTACCTCGTAAGGGCATATTTCCACACATTTACCGCAGGCGATACAGGCACGGGTCCGGTTCAATCGGTACTTCCCGATGGGATTCCTGAATCGGGAAGGTGTGCGTTTTACTTCAGGCAACTGGAATGATTCCGAATTATTCAAGTTCAAAGTCCTCCTCAACCGCTCCCATGGCGCCAAAGGTTTCCCGGTCCAACTGTTCAAAGAACATGGCGCGGCCCACCTCTCCGCGCAGGCGACGTACCTCCCGGATTCCCATGGCGCCCATCACTTCCAGAAGCTGGTTATGCCAGGCCCCCACAAGATTAACAACCCTGCCGGCCGTCCATTTCGCTGAAGCATCCTGGATATCCACCGGGCATGAGAGCCCCTTTTCACACCGCCGGCACATGCGGCACTCAAGGGCAATCAGCATGGGGAAATCCATAAAAACACCGTCGGCCCCACAGATGATCGCCTTGGCCACATGTTCGGCCATAGAAATCCCGCCACTGGCCAGAAGGGTGATATTGTCCCTGATCCCCGCCTCAACCAGCTTGAGGTGTACGGACCGGATGCCGTCTTTCAGGAAGTCCGCGCCGTCAAAAGCACGGCCCCGGAAATTGGCTTCCAGATGAATGATGGAAACGCCGGCTTCCGCCAGTTGTTGCGCTTTTTCTTCCATACCCCCGGCCATGGGAATTTTCATGGTGATTAAGGGCGCTGGATCGGAAGTGCTTAGATGCTTCACGCTTTCACGCCAGTCATCATCAAAGCTCAATTCCACCATGCGAGATCTCTCGGGCAGCTTTTCCAACACTGCCCGATTCGATGCCATGGACGGCAAAAGCCACGGGTTGTATTCTTCCGGTATGGCGGTCAGCTTTTCCACGGGGAGTGAAAAGAACGTCCCCAGGATTTTGGCCGCTTTGGCCCAGCCTGTGAGCGTTTTTTCGCTGATCGCCCCGAACATGGGCATTTTGAACATGATGGGCAAGGGGATATCCACCAACAAAGGATCGTCTCCCTCCAGATTGCCGTCCCGATTGAACACCAGATGATCCGGCGTTTTCCCGAGATCAATGGCGGTGCTGATATATTCCCGGCCATGGATCCCGTCGCGGGTGGGTCTCACAATCTCCGACATATCGGTCCAGATGGCGTCGAAACCGGGTCCGCTGAAAGGCCCCGGATAACCGGCCCCGGAAACGGGAATTTTCCCGCTGTCTGACTGAGACCACAGGCTGGCGATAACGTTAGGAGACCAGTGTTCATCCCCCATGGCCATGAATTCGGGGTTAATGGATTTATGAATCAGCTCCTTGGGGCATCCCTGCACACAGCGCAGACAATTCATGCACTCATTGTCAATGGATTCCACCATATGCCTGGCATCTAGCCCCCGATGGTCATAAACGCCGTAAACGCATTTTGTTTTGACGCAAACCGCGCATTTCAAACAGCCTTCCTCCCAGGCAATGATGCCCGATTCGGTTACAGGCTGAAAACGGCGGGGGACGCTTTGGGTATGGATCACATATTTGGACGGCATAACGAAACCCCCTACGCCCTGTCCGGGGCCGGTCTGGGATGCAGCCCCGCCCGTTTGACAATTTCGCCCACGGCCTCTTCCCATTCAATGGCCATGATATGTACGCCGCTCACGCCGTTAAGCTCTTTTAACCGCAAAATGGTTTCCACGCAGATGTTGGTCCCTTCCTCCCGCTGTTTATCCTTTTTAACCCCTTCCATCCGTTTGATCACATCATCGGGAATATCCATGCCGGCCACTCTGGTTTTCATATATCTGGCCATGCCCGCCGACTTGATGGGGGTTACACCACCCAGGATAAAAACTTTTTCGGTCAACCCCTTGTCTGCGGCCATGGAAAGCCAGGATTCAAAGCGGTCCAGGTTGTAGATGCACTGGGTCTGAATAAAGTCGGCCCCGGCCTTGATCTTTTTGGCCAGCCGAACGACCCTGAACCCCAGGGGGTCCGCAAAAGGATTGGCGGCAGCACCAATAAACATGTCGGGCTTGTGGTCCAGGAGGTCGCCTCCCAGAATAGCACCGTCGTCCCGCATCCCTTTGACCGCCTGAATAAACTGGATGGAATCCAGATCGAAGACGCCCAACGCCTGGGACTGATTACCGAAAATCTGATGGTCGCCGGAAAGACATAGCACATTGCAAATGCCTAAGGCTGAAGCGCCCAGGATGTCCGATTGAAGCGAGATGCGGTTCCGGTCCCGGACCACCATCTGCAATACCGGATCCAGCCCGGCTGTTTTGAGCAGCGCACAGGCGGCAAGGCTTGACATGCGGACAATGGCGGTCTGATTGTCGGTTACGTTCACCGCATCGACCATGCCCCGCAATAATTCGCCCTTTTTCAATATCACCTGCGCATCCGCACCCTTCGGGGGGCCGCACTCCGCTGTTACGGCAAATTGACCTTGAACAAGAACGTTTTTTAGCTGGCTTTCATGGCTCACTTTTGCTGATCCTCCCTCACAATCTTTCTGGGGCCCCCACCCTGTTTTTTAGACCAGTCCCTGGGGGGGTAAATATCTTCCAGCCGGTCCAGTGCGCCGAATTTGTCCAACCGATCGACGATCTGTTGCCAGGCGCACGGGATATCCGGGTTCACTTCGCACCGGCCGTCCACGGACCCGCCGCACGGGCCGTTTAGGATCTGCTTGGGGCAGCGGGCCAGCGGACAAATGCCGCCGAAATGGTAGAGCATGCAATCCCCGCATCCCAGACAGGTTTCCGCCCAGACCCCCTGGGCCTTTGTTTCTCCTAAGAATTCGGTGTTGAGTCCGGGGATGATCGGCACTTCCGGGTACATCTCCGCCACGGCCTGAACCCCCGCCCCGCACCCCATTGAAAGCACCGCATCGTAGGGGGCAATGACGTTGTCCAGTTGAATCACAAACTCCATCACGCATTGCCGATCCAGGGTCATTTCCTCAATGGTGACATGCTCATCATTCATCCGGGCCGCCATACGCAGGGCCGATGCCAGCATGGCGGTTTCCTTTTCACCGCCTGCCGCACACTCGGCAACACATGAGCCGCAGCCCAACACCAGTATCCGCTTGTATGGAGCGATCATTCCCCTGATCTCTTCAACAGGCTTTTGTTCTCCTGTGATCATATCCCTTTCTCCTCGTCGTTTAGGGTCTCAGGACCCAGCGCGGGCGACGGCCCCATGGACGAAACCCTGTCCATGATCTCTCGGGCCAGAACAGCCAGGGGCCTGGGGTTTTCTTTTGAACAGACGATCAGCCCCACCCGTTCCCTTTCAAGACCGATACTTTCAATGATCAATTTCGTCCTTTCGATCCGCTTTTTTGCCCTCAGATTCCCTTCAAAATTGCGGCAGGCGCCTTCGGGACAGGTGATCACATAAGCAGCGTCGGCAAATTCTTCCAAGGCCCGGAGCAGATGAACCGGTTCCACTCTTCCACTGCAAGGCATGGGAAAGAATGAAACAGCCTCGCCAAAAGCCTCTTCCAGGGCCTGTCGATCCTTCTCTCGGCTTTCAGGAACATTCCGGCAATAAAAAAGCGCCAATTTGCGCCTCTTCCCGTTTATCATTTTCTGGATAAATCCTTTCTTTTCGGCCATTAGCCGTTAGCATCAGCTACCCGCTAACAGCTAATAGCTAACCGCTACAAGGTGGGCAAATACCGATCCAGCTCATACTGGCTCACGTGGGTTCGATAGACATCCCATTCAATCCGTTTGTTTTCAATGAATTTATTGAACACATGGTCGCCCAGAACTTCCCGGACCAATTCACTCTTTTCCGTCGTCAGAATGGCGGCGTACAAATTCCCCGGAAGATCGGTGATCCCATGGGCCTTTCTTTCGGCGGGGTTCATTTCAAAGATGTCTTCTTCCACGGGCGCCGGCAATTCATATTTGTTTTCAATTCCTTTCAGCCCCGCGCCCAGCATCACCGCAAAGGCAAGGTACGGGTTGCAAGCCGGATCAGGGGATCTGAATTCAATCCGGGTGGCATTCTCCTTGCCGGGTTTGTACATGGGCACACGAATCATAGCGGACCGATTTCGCCGGGCCCAGGATACGTAAACCGGTGCCTCATAACCGGGCACCAGGCGTTTATAGGAATTGACCCACTGGTTGCACACCGCCGTAATTTCGGGCGCATGACGCATCAACCCGGCAATATACTGCCTGGCAATGGTGGACAGGTTGAAATCATCGGATGCATCGTAAAACGCATTCTTGTCCTTTGTGAAAAGGGATTGATGGACATGCATGCCGCTTCCGTTTTCCCCGAAGATGGGTTTGGGCATGAAGGTGGCGTAAACGCCGTTCTGGCGTGCGACCTCCTTGACCACCAGGCGGTAGGTCATCATGTTGTCCGCCATACACATGGCTTCCTTGTACCGAAGGTCAATCTCGTGCTGGCTGGGCGCCACTTCGTGATGGCTGTATTCCACCTGTATCCCCATGTCCTGAAGGGCAAAGATGGTATCCCGCCTCAGGGTGCTTCCCATATCCAACGGCCGGGAATCAAAGTATCCTCCCGTGTCCAGCACTTCCGTGCCTTTGTCGTCCTTGAAGTAAAAATACTCCGCTTCCGGACCCACATAGAAGGTGTACCCTTTTTCCGCAATTTTTTTGAGAAGTTTTTTGAGAACATATCTTGGATCTCCCTCATAGGGGGTTCCGTCCGGATGCATGATATCGCAAAACATGCGGGCCACGGGTCGGTCGCCGCTTCGCCAGGGGACCAGTTGAAAGGTGGTGGGATCCGGTTTTGCGATCATGTCACTTTCGTGAATTCGCGCAAAGCCCTCAATGGAAGAGCCATCAAATCCCATCCCTTCGGTCATCCCCTCTTCGAGCTCGGAAGGGGTAATGGCAAAGCTTTTCAAGACCCCCAGCACATCGGTAAACCAGAATTGAACAAAACTGATATCCATTTCCTTTACAATTTTTCTCACGTCATCAAATGATTGACAGTTCATCTTTTTCCTCCCTGTTTAAAAACGGTTGCCGGTTGACAGTTAATTTTCAATTAAAATTTGAGGGTCTCGTAAAAAGTCACGAATTCATCTACAGATGGCGTTGTAAAAGGTTCCAGATACAAGGCGTAGTGCTTTTTCAGGATCGTAGGTATACCGGTAGTATGTTGAGATTCTGAAAAATTACTGCAACGCAGTAGATGGGACTTTTTACGGCGCCATCAACTTTGAACCAAAAGCATCTGCAATTGCAATGCCAAAAAGCCACTCAGCAGGAACGTAAGAGCATAAAGACCGGTTTTATAAGTTGTCTCAATGCGTTTGGTTTGAAATGGTTTTCGAGAAAAACATTAACCGTTCGCGGTTATCATTCCACAGTTTTTCAACCGCAAACCATTACAAAATACATTTATGTTGATTCATCAGCCAAGAAGCTACGGAAATGTATCCGTGCATGGGACACCTTCTTCAGATTCGGCGCCACGAGCCCTTTGAAAAATGCTCAATTTTGTTCGAGTACAAGGAAGACGAAAATTTTAACTGCGGAAATACATTGAGTATTTCGAGGCCTATTTTTTTTGCCTGACGCCGTAATCGGGCAAAAGGGGGCATATTGCAAAGACCTCGCCACTTCCGA